>CAMJHI010000206.1 GCA_946405475.1 uncultured Clostridia bacterium | reverse complement strand
ACGTGCAGCGTGGCCTTGCGCATTGTCGCGTCGGCGTGGAATTTGCGCTTGCCGTTGACGCTTTCGGCCAGCACCACGCCGTTGCGGTCAAGGATCTTGCCGGCGTTGGTGATCTGCCCGCCGGCATACAAATGCCCGTTGGCGCGGCTGGTCGCCCACGTGCCGCCGTGGATAAAAAAGCTCACCGCCAGCAAAACCATCCCCACCAGAAAGGCCGCAATGATGCCCAGCAGAACGTAGGCTCGCTTGGTCAGAGTGTTCATGCCTTTTCCTCCATTTGAATTTCGAGCTTGGGGTAGGTTTTGATGTCGGCGCTTTTGATGAACGCGAACAGCGCCCACGAGCAGATCATGCTTGTCCCGCCGCGGCTGATGAACGGCAGCGTCACGCCGGTGAGCGGCAGCAGGTCGGTCACGCCGAACACGTTCAGGCTCAGCTGCACCAGCAGCAGCGCCGCCGAGGCGACCGCCGCGATGGCGTAAACGGTGGAACGCGCGTGCCGCGCCAGCCGCAGGGCGTAAACCGCCACGAACGCAAAGCTGAGCACCACGCAGAACGCCACGATCATGCCCCATTCTTCACAGATCACGCCGAAGATAAGGTCGGTGGTGGCGGCATAAACGTGACGCAGCCTGCCGTTGCCCACGCCCAGCCCGAACAGCCCGCCGCTGGCCGAATAGATCAGCACGCGGGTCTGCTGAAAGCCGCTGTCGTTCATGTATTCCCACACGTGGCGGTAGGCCTTGAAGCGCTTGGCCACGTAAGGCTTGAAGTAGATGATCAGCCCCGCGCCGAGCACCGCGCCCGCGCCGATGAGACCGATGGTTTTGAAATCGCCCGAACGCATGAACGCCATGACCATGAAGGTGCAGAAAAAGATCAGCGCCGTGCCGAAGTCGCGCATGAGGAACAGCGCGCCGACGCAGCCGAGCGAAAAGATGAGGTAGGTGGTCAGGCTGCGGGTGGACTGCAGCTTTTCCAGCGAGGCGGCGCCCACGAAAATGAAGCCGATCTTCACGATCTCCGACGGCTGGATGGAAAAGCCGCCCACGTTGATCCAGTTCAGCGCGCCGTTGTGCACCTTGGCCAGCAGCAGGTTCAGCGCCAGCAGCCCCACGCAGCCCACCGCCACGGGGATGTGCAGCGCGTTGACGACCTCGACGTTGCGCATGAGCGCCAGCAGGATCACGAACGCCGCCAGCCCGATGAGGATGGCGACAAACTGCTTGAGCGCGTAGTGGGGGTAGACGCTGGCCACCGTCACCAGCCCGAAGCCGGAAAGCAGAAACGCGATGATCTCCAGCTCGGTCGCGCGCTGGTTGGCCAGATTGCGCGCAAAGATGAAATAAAGCCACTCCACCGCCAGAAAGCCGCCGAACACAAAGAGCACCTCGGTCTGCGCCTCTTCGATCTGCGTGAGCACCGTGCCGCCGGAAATGATCTGGATGGCCGTGACGAGCAGCAGCATATAGAGCCAGTGGAACGGCTCGGTTTTTTTGCGGGGTCTGGGTTCCTTTTCTTTTGCCAAGCGGTTCACCGCCCTTCTCCGTCAGAATCTTTCTTGACCTTGTAATGCTCGTTGAAAATAAAGATCACGCCGCCCAGGCCGATCACGTCGCCGTCACGCAGACGGCGGCGGCCGGAAACGGGCTTGGCGTTCACCGTCGTGCCGTTGGAGGAACCGGCGTCTTCAATATACCACGCGCCGCCCTGTGAAAAAACGCGGGCGTGCCGCGCGGAAACGGCCTGGTAACGCAGCCGCGCGTCACAGCCCGGGTCGCGCCCGAACAGGCAGCTTTCCGTCGTGATCACGTAGGCCTTGTCGCCCGCCTCGTCGATCAGCGCCGGATAGAACGACGCCTCCGGCTTCATGGCGGCGGCCCGCTTGGCGGCGCTGCGGCTGAAGGCGCGGCGTTTTTCGCGCTCCTCCTGCTCTTTGTCGTCTTCGTCCGCGTCAACGAACGTGAAGCTCGCGCTGCCGAACGACACCGTGTCGCCGTGCGCGATGGGCGTGGGCTTGGTGACCACCGAGCCGTTGACGAACACCCCCGCGCTCGAATGCGTATCCGCCACGACCCAGCCGCTGCGGCGCTTGGAGATCACGGCGTGAAAGCGCGACACGTCGGGCAGGGTCAGCACCACGTCGCAGGTTTTGCTGCGGCCGACGGAATTTTCCCAATGCGAAAGCGGCAGCCGTTTTTTGCTGCCGGGGTCATACAGATAAGAGCCGATGCGCGTGCCGAACCGGCGGGTGACCAGCGACACCACGCAGCTGCCCAGCACCAGCACGGCCAGCCCCGCCACCAGATAGCGGCTGACGATGACCAATATGTCGAAAATTTCGTTAAAATCCATAACGGCTCCTTCATTCAATGCGGAATGCGTAAGGCGAAATGCGAAATGCGAAAGGCGGAATGCGAAATGCGAAAGGCGGAATTGAATTAGGAATTAGGAATTAGGAATTATGAATGATGAATGAGGAATGGAGGAAGGGCTTTCCTCGACAAGGCATGGTTCAGGGTTTAATTCATAATTCCGCATTCACAATTCCGCATTAAGCTTGCGACCCGGCAGGCTCGCTGATAGGCCAGCGCGACGTATTCCTCAAACGGCAGCCGCGCGTACAGCGCGTTGTCGAAGCGGCCGGGCTTGCTGGTGAGGTTCAGTTCAAACGTCAGCGGCAGTTCGGTTTTTATTGTGAGAAAATCCCGCACAATGTTGACGGTTGATCGCCGTATCGTTCATGGTGTAGGGCACGCATTCTTGCGTGCCGCCAAATCATGCGCAAGGCGAAAGGCGGAGTTGAATTAGGAATTATGAATGATGAATGAGGAATGGAGGAAGGGCTTTCCTCGACAAGGCATGGTTCAGGGTTTAATTCATAATTCCGCATTCACAATTCCGCATTAAGCTTGCGACCCGGCAGGCTCGCTGATAGGCCAGCGCGACGTATTCCTCAAACGGAAGTCGGCTATAAAGTGCGTTGTCGAAGCGGCCGGGCTTGCTGGTGAGGTTCAGTTCAAACGTCAGCGGCCCGTCGAAGCCGCAGGCAGTCAGCCGCCGGGCAACGCCGTGCCAGTCGGCAATGCCGTCAAATGGCAGCAGGTGCAGGTCGTCCGTCCAGAACGGCCTGCCATCGAACCGGCTGACGCCTAAATTGTCGTTGAGGTGGGTGCCCAGCAGACGGTCGCCGTAAAGGGCGAGCAGGTCGCGGGAGCGGTTGTAGCACATTTCATGCCCGGAATCCCAGCAGAAGCCGACCGCGTCGCACCCGGCAAATTCGTTCAGCAGCGCCGCCAGACATTCCTCGCCCTCGGTGTTTTCAAACGCAAGCTTCACGCCCAGCTTTTGCGCGAGCGACACGAGCTTGCCGTAATTGTCCAGCCCGGTCTGCGTGATCTCGGGCGTTTTGTCAAACCCGATGTAGGTGTGCAGGATCGCCAGCGCAACGCCGTTGTCGGCGCAGTCCTGCAGGCAGGCGGTCAGCTCTTTCAGCCCCTGCTCGGCGGCTTCGCCGCCTTCCCACAAATCGCGCGCATGGCCGAAGGGCGCGTGCACCGACTGGAACAGCATGCCGGTCTCCTCCGCCTTTTTGCGGCAGCGCGTCACGGCGCCGTCCGCCTCCCATTCGATAAAAAAGCCCTCAAATCCGGCGGCGCGGAAGATTTCGATCTGATCCTCCTGCCGGAGCGCGTGACGGCGAAAGGCTGCCAGACAAAGCTGTTTTTGCCACATACGTTTGTTTCTCCTTTGGGGCTGCGTTCCCGCGGCGTTTGTTCCATTATACCGCACGTCACCCTATAATACAAGAAAGAAAAAATAAAGAAGCTTAAGATTCCGGAAAGAATCAAGCGGTGAGCCGGGCGTATTTTTTGACAAAGCCGAATAACCGTGCTATAATCAGAAAAAACGAAAGGAGCAATTATGATGAAATACGTTTGCGACGCCTGCGGCTGGATCTATGACGAGGAGCTCGGCGACCCCGAAAACGGCATTGAGCCCGGCACCAAGTTTGAGGACCTGCCCGAAGATTTTGAATGCCCCGTCTGCGGCGTCGGCGCCGAACTGTTCAGCGCGGAAGAATAAGCGCCGCACCTGAATCAAAACAGAAAACCACAGGATTTTGTTCGTGATCGAACGATCCTGTGGCTTTTTTTCATGCGAAAGGCGGAAGGCGCAATGCGGAATGCGGAATGCGGAATTGCGGGGCGCTTCGCGCCGATCGTATTTTCCCATCTGAGCCGACCGCTTGCTCACAGCCGGAAAAGACTTTTCCGCCTGCGGCAAGCATAAATGCTTGCCTACGAATAAAGCGAC
>CAMJHI010000205.1 GCA_946405475.1 uncultured Clostridia bacterium | reverse complement strand
ACTCCTGCTGAAGTTTTCTTTGAAAACTCTGTTGCATTTGCTTGACAATCTACCCTGTCAGCCCAACGGGCTGACTGAGGGAGTAAATAATCAATCCTTCTGCCACAGGGTCTGTGCCGCCGACCGCAGCCGTTCGTCGGGGTGGTCGAGGTAAGGCCGCGCGGCTTCGCGGTATTGGCCGGCGCGGTCGCTGTTGGCCAGAACGCGGAACAGCAGCGCGAGCAGCTTGGTCGGGCGCAGGTAGTTGCCGCCCAGAATGTCGCGGTAGGGCTCCAGCCCTTTTTTGCCCGCCGTGAAGGCCGCCAGCAGCGCGTCAAACGAAAACAGCGCCTGCTCTTCGGCGGTCATGGGCGTTTCGGGCAGCTTCGCGTTCATCGGGCACACCCGCTGGCAAAGGTCGCACCCCCACAGATTCACGCCCATGTTCCGGCTGCTTTGTTCGGTGGGAAAGTCGCATTTTTCCTGCCGCGAGCGCGTGCATTGTGTCGGCTCGATGCCGGTTTCGCTCAGCGCCTTTTGCGGGCACACGGCGATACATTTGCCGCATTTTTCGCAAAACGGATGCACCGGCGGATGCGCGCGCAAAACGCTTTCGTCGATCTCGTCGGCAAAAACGCCCGTCACGCCAAGCACCTCCATGGCAAAGCGCGTGCCGAATTTCGGGTGGGCGATGAGCGTGCTGCGCAAGGGGAAACCGAACCCGGCGGCCGCCGCTAAATGCTTGTAGGGGTACGGGCAGTCGAGCGTTTCAAACCCGGCGGTCTGAAGCTCGGTCACGAGCTGTTTTTTGACAAAATAGATGTGGTTTGAGGCGATATAGTACCGGTCGATGAACGCAAACCCCGCGGGCGGCTGCGCCATTTGAACGTAAGGCGCGGCGAGGAGCAGAAAGGTGGCGCCGTTCACGCTGATGAAGACTTGCTCCAGCCCGTTCAGGAGCGGCTCGACCGTTTCAGAAAACCGGTTCATGCGGTTTCGGTCCGGGCGGCGATGTCGCGCGCGACGACCACGCCGGTGACGGAAGCCTGCATCAGCCCGCGGGTGATGCCTGCGCCGTCGCCAATGGCGTAAAGCCCGGCCACGCCGGTGCGGAAGTTTTCATCCACGTCGATCTTGGAGGAATAGAACTTGACCTCCACGCCGTAGAGCAGGGTGTTTTTGGAATAAAGCCCGGGCGCGACCTTGTCAAACGCGCGCAGCGCTTCAATGATGCTGGTTAAATGCCGGTGCGGCAGCACGAACGACAAATCGCCCGGCACGGCGGTCTTGAGCGTGGGTACGGTGGTGGATTTGGCCAGCCGCGTTTTGTCGGTGCGCCGCCCCATGAGCAGGTCGCCCAGCCGCTGCACCACGATGCCGCCGCCCGTGAGCATGTTGCCCAGCTGGGCGATGTAGCGGCCGTATTCGATGGGCTGGTTGAACGGCTCGGTGAATTTGGTGGAAACGAGCAGGGCAAAATTGGTGTTCGCGGTGTGCGAGCCCTCGTCGGCATAGCTGTGGCCGTTGACCACGGCGATGGAGCGCTTGTTGAAGCTGTCGCTGAAGCCCTCGTCGTAATGCTCTTCGCTGACGATGCCGCCGGGGTTCATGCAGAAGGTGCGCACCTTGTTTTCAAACGTGTCGGAATAATACACCATTTTCGCTTCATACAGGTGCTTGGTCAGGTGATCCATCACGGCGTTGGGCACTTCCACGCGCACGCCGATATCGACCTCGTTGTTGGTCACGTGGATGTCGTTTTCCTGCGCGATCCGGTTCAGCCACGCCGCGCCGCCGCGCCCGGGCGCCGCCACCACGTAATCGGCGGCCACGTCGAACGGCTCTTTGCCGTGGGGGGTCAGGGTCGCGCCGACGGCCTTGCCATTTTGGATGATCGGGTCGGCGTGGGTGCGTTCCAAGAAGGTGAAGCCCGGCTTCTGGCGCAGGGCGTCGTACATGTTTTTGAGCACCTCGTAGCTGTATTCCGTGCCCATGTGGCGCACGGGGCAGGGCACGAGGTGGATGTTGTGCTTGGAGCATTCGTAGCCGATCTCCTCCACCTTGCGGTCGTTGAGGCCGAACACGGTTTCGGGCGCGCCGTACTGCAAATAGATCGAGTCGGCGTAATGGATCAGCTCGCGGGTCTTTTCAACGGAAAGGTAATCGGTGACGTTGCCGCCGACCTCTTCGCTCAGCGAAAGCTTGCCGTCGGAAAACGCGCCGGCGCCCGCCCAGCCGCTCATGATGTTGCAGGGCTTGCAGCGCACGCATTCGCCCTTTCTTCTGGCGGGGCAGGCGCGGCGGTCGATGGCGAGGCCTTCGTCCACGACCGTCACGGCAAAATCGTCGCCGAATTTATTGTATAGCTCCAGCGCGGTGAAAATGCCGGCAGGCCCCGCGCCGATGACGATGACGTTTTGCTTGTTCATACTTCTTCCTTCTCTTTCTGTTTCTGTTTGGGTTCGATCTGTTCCTTGAGCAGATAATGCGGGCGGTTTTTGCTTTGCTCAAAGGTCTGCGCCAGATATTTGCCGAGGATGCCGATGCACAAAAACTGCAGGCCGGAGAGCAGCGTGATCAAAAACAGGAACAGCGAATCATAAGAAAACGCGTCCGGCCGCACGGCGAACACGATGATGTTCACCAGCAGCATCACCAGCGACACGGCGCACAGCGCGGCGCCCAGCAGCGTGGGGATGCGAAGCGGCGCGGTGGAAAACGCGACGATGCCGTCGATGGCGTATTGGAACAGCTTGCCGAACGACCATTTGGATTCGCCCGCGGCGCGCTGCTGCACCTCATAGGGGATGAACTCGGTGTTGAAGCCCACCCACGAGAGCAGACCCTTGGAAAAACGGTGGTATTCGTTGAGCGAAAGCACCGCCTCGGCGACCGGTTTGCGGAAGGTGCGGAAATCGCTCGCGCCCTGACGGAATTCGGTGTCGGACATTTCGTTGATCATCGAATAGAACCGACCCTTGAAAAACGCCAGCGCCTTGTCTTCGCTGCGTTCCGCCTGATAAGCGGCCACGCAGTCCAGCTCCGGGCATTCGTCGAGCCGCCGCACCATCTGCACCACGACCTCGGGGCGCTGCTGCAAATCGGCGTCGATCAGGCACTGCAATTCGCCCGTGGCGTGCTCAAGCCCGCAGCGCATGGCAGCCTCCTTGCCGAAATTGCGCGAGAACGACAGAATGCGGATGGGCGTGTCGACCTCGCTGTAAAGCTTTTTCATTTCACCCAGCGTGTTGTCGCGGCTGCCGTCGTTGACGAACACGATCTCATAATCGTAATTCTCGTTGCGAAAGGCATTGACCACGGCGTCGTGAAACGGGCGGATGTTTTTTTCTTCGTTATAACAGGGAACGATCAGGGACAGTTTCATTTTCATTTCTCCTTAGCAGCTGAACTTGATGCCGCTGAGCTTGCGGATCTGTTCCATGACTTTGCTCACGGTCAGCGCCATGCGGCTTGCCTCTTCATAGCTTTCGGCCGTTTCCTGCGGGTGCTCGATATACTGCAAAAACGCTTTGGCTTCGTAGGACATGATCACGTGCTTTTCCAGATCCTTCACCACGCGCACGGGGGCTTCACCCTTTTTGCAATAGGTGATGTCGTTGAGCTGTGAGATCGAGCCGATGTGCACCGTGCCGCCGTCGCCTAAAATCTGCGAGCCGTTCACGCCCTGCGCCAGCTTTGACCAGGTCATGGTCAGCATCAGGTCGTCATATTCAAAAATCGTGGTGCCGTACCCGTCGGCGCCGCTTTCCAGAAAGCCCGCGCGGCTGATGATGTTTTTGGGCGCGCCGAACAGATCGATGGCCGGATAAATGCAGTAAATGCCCAGATCCATCAGGCAGCCCGTTCCGAAGGCGGGGTTGAAAATGTTGGGGTTTTCCCCGCGCTTGTAGGCGGGGTATTTGGAGGAAAGCTGCGAAAAATCAAAGTGCGCCGTGGTGATGTGTCCCAGCGCCTTGAGCGCCGATTTGAGCTGCGGGCGCACGGGGTGGTGCAGGTACATGATCGCTTCCATATAAACGCGCCCCTGCGCTTTGGCCAGTGCCTGCAGCTCTTCGAGCTGCGCGGGGGTGACGGTGACGGGCTTTTCGCACAGCACGTGCTTGCCCGCCTGCAGCAGTTGTTTGCACTGTTCATAGTGCAGCGAATTGGGGCTGGCGACGTAAACGGCCTGCACGTCGGGGTTGCGCGCCAGATCGTGAAGATCGACGAACACGCGCGGCGCGCCGAACTTTTCGGCCACGGCCTTGCCCTTGGAATAGCTGCGCGAATAAACGCCCAGCAGCTCCAGCCCCTCGATGAGCTGCGCGCCCTGAATGAATTCTTCGGTGATCCAGCTTGTTCCGATCACGGC
>CAMJHI010000204.1 GCA_946405475.1 uncultured Clostridia bacterium | reverse complement strand
CGCATTGCCGTTGTGGTCTTGGTGAATGCCGCGTAGAGATCGCCGTATTTCTTCTTAAACGCTGCGCTGTCAAAGCGGCTGGACGAGATCGGCTTATACCGAAGCTTGAAGACGTCGACCGTCATTTCTTCGGTCCCGGCGGCGATCATGTGGGCTTTCAGCTCGTCCTTGATGCTTTCAGCCTGGGCGTTTGCTTCGTCGATCAGGGCTTGCAGCTCTTTGAGTTCCTTGACCTTTGCGGTGAGTTCGTTTGCTGACATGATTTTTACCTCTTTTCGTTTATTTGGCTGGGGCTGGTTCGTTTGCCGTCCCTCAACCTTACAAGCTCATTTTACACGAAATCGCGTGTAAAATCAATGGGCAGTTTGCACAATCTTTCGTGTAAATCTTTGTGCATATTTACACTTGCTTTCGTGCAACCCTTGTGCTATACTGTGTATAGTGGAAAAGTGGGTTTATTATAATCCGCTCCCAAAAATACGAAAGAGGGTGTATATATGCCGTTTAAGTATGACAAACTATTTGCCTTGCTGAAAGAACGCGGGATAAACACAACGCAAATCAGAAAAGATAATCTGATTTCACAAGCGGCGCTTACAAAAATGAAGAATGGTAGCGGGAACATTGATACAAGAACGCTTGAGCGATTGTGTCATGTGCTGCACTGCCAGCCGGGCGACCTGATGGAGTATGTGGAAGAAACGGGGGAATAATACCGCATGGACGCGATCACGATTGAATTACTGCGGGAATTGTGCGACGGCAGGCACATAATATATAGCGTGCATTCCCTTGAACGCCTGCAGGAACGCGACATATTCCGTAAAGACGTTGTCAATGCGATCCGCTCAGGGGAGATCATCGAGCAGTACCCGGACGATACGCCATACCCCAGCTGCCTTGTGTTTGGGTATTCCACGCGAGGAAAAGCACTGCATGTGGTGTGTGCCTATGATGGACGCCATATCAACGTAATAACCGCCTATTACCCCTCTTTGGATAAGTTTGAAACCGATCTGAAAACGCGAAAGGAGCGTAAACCATGAATTGCTTTTATTGTAAGGGCGATATGCAGGAAAGCACCACGACCCATTTTGTCGACCTGAAAAAGTGTATTGTCATTATCAAGAATGTGCCGTGTATGCGCTGCACCCAATGCGGCGAAGCAGTCTACACAGACGAGGTTGCAGAGCGGCTTGACGAGATCGTGGAGGCCGTCAGCAAGCTCATGACCGAAATCGCAGTAGTGGAGTATTCCCATGCCGCATGAAAAGAACGTCAACGGCATTGCCTACGCCGGGGAACAGAAACCAGCCTTGAAGGTATCGGGCGTTCGCCCGCTGCGGGATCACCGGCTATGGGTGCGGTTTAACACGGGGTAAGCCAAAGTGTTTGACTTCGCCCCGCTGCTGCATACCGTGGCCTTTGCTCCGCTGGCTGACGCCGGGGTTTTTCAGTCGGTCTATATTGATTACGGTATTCCGATGTGGAACAACGGGGAAATCGACATAGCGCCCGAAAAGCTGTATGCTGACGGTGTACCGGCTGAAAAGGCACAGTAACGGCGGGGTGCGTTTCTTGGGGTGTATTTGGGGTGTATTGCCGTGAAAACACACCCCTACACGGTGTAACGCCGTGAAAGGTGCCATGCTCTGAAATGGCTCTGCATCAACGTGCGGCGGCGTTTTATGCACCCCCGTGAAACGGCTTTGATGCAATTCGTAATGAGCAGGTTGTCAGTTCGATTCTGACCATCCGCTCCAAAATCCCCGAGGCTTCGCGCTTCGGGGTTTTTTATTTCGTCCTTTTTGCAAAATCAAAGCGGGTCGGTTGAATCCCGCCCGATTCTGTGATAAGATGGTTTTCAGCAACACCGAACGAACGGAGGTGACGCGGCATGGCCGTTCCTTACCGCAAGCTGGTGCGGGATAAGATCCCCGCCATCATCGCGCAAAACGGGCAGATCGCCAAAACGCGCGTGCTCAACGACGAGGCGTATGCGGCCGCGCTGAACGCAAAGCTGAAGGAAGAAACGCGCGAATACCTGCAAAGCGGCTCGCTGACGGAGCTGGCCGATATTCTGGAGGTCGTGGAGGCGCTGGCGAAGCATCAGGGCTCTTCGTTTGACGACGTGCTTGCGCTCAAGCAGAAAAAGCAGCAGACCAACGGCGCATTCGACGAGCGAATCTTTTTAGTGAGCGTTGAGGACGCGGCCGCGCTCGGCAAAACCGTCACGGTCACGGTCGACCGACCGCTCGGCAGCTATCACCCGGAACACAAGGATTTATACTATCCGGTCAACTATGGCTTCGTCGCGGGGATCATCGCGCCCGACGGCGAGGAACAGGACGCGTACATTCTCGGCGTTGACAAACCGCTGACTTCGTTTGAAGGCGTTGTGATCGCCGTGATCCGCCGCAAAAATGACGCGGAGGATAAATGGGTCGTTGCGCCCGCGGGCAAGACCTTCACCCAAGAAGAAATCGAACGAGCCGTTCGGTTTCAGGAACAGTATTTTGATTCGGAAATCATCATGTGATTTAATATAAGGAGAGATTCACCATGCCAGCTTCTCACCACGTTTATGACCGCGTTTATCTGCTGGGCGTCGACGGCGCGGGCAACTTTTTCACGCAGGCCGACACGCCGAACCTTGACCGCATTTTTGCCCGCGGCGCGATCAGCCACGACGTGCTCACCTCCATGCCCACCATTTCCGCGCAGTGCTGGGGTTCCATGCTGCTGGGCGTTTCGCCGCGTTCGCACCGGCTGACCAACAGCATCGTTTCCGCCCGGGAATTGCCAAAAGACTTTCCGTTTCCGTCAATTTTTCAAATCACGCGCAGGGCGTTCCCCGACGCCGCGCTGTCGTCGATCAGCCACTGGAGCCCGATCAACCGCGGCATCATCGAGCCCGATCTCGGCGTGCGCAAGGAAACCGGCAGCGACGAGGAAGTGGGCGAAAAGGTGATCAAAACCATTTTGGAGGACGACCCGAAGCTGCTGTTCGTGCAGTTCGATTCGGTCGACGGCGCGGGGCATCATTACGGCTACGGCACCGAAGGGCATCTGAACCAGATCACGACGGTGGACGGCATCATCGGCCGCATTTATGACGCGGCGGCGCAGGCCGGTCGGCTGGAAAACACGCTGTTCCTCGTCACGGCCGACCACGGCGGCACCCCGCAGGGCGGCCACGGCGGCCCGACCGACGCGGAAAAAATCGTTTCGTTTTTCGCCGCGGGCGAGAGCGTGCAGCCGGGCACGATCGGCGAGATGGAAGTGCGCGACATTCCCGCCATCGTCGCGTTCGCCCTCGGGCTCGAGCAGCCGCAAAGCTGGTCGGCGCGACTGCCGCAGGGCGTGTTCGTTGACGGCGTTTCCATGCCGCGCAAAGAAGAAGATTTCAACGGCGGGCGCAAACAATATTCCGACCGAGCCCATCAGAATACGCCGCAGGGCGCGGGCAAAACGCTGGGCGATTTTGTCGACCTGACGCATGCGCTTTGCTATTACAAGCTCGACGGCGACCTCAAAGATGAAATCACCGGCGCCTGCGCGAAAGCCGACGGCAAATTGTATTTCACCGAAGGGTTTTACGGCGCGGCCGCCACGCTGGACGACTGCACTGTAAACGGCGGCGGCGTGGACGTGGGCACGAACGATTTCAGCGTTTGCGTCTGGATCAGAAAACCCGAAGCGGAAAACGACGAAAAGTGGTGCGTGTTTTCCAATAAAAATGATGAAGACGCCCGCGACCCGGGCTTCGGCTTTTTGACGCATCAGATGGAGCTGGAGACCCGCATCGGCACGGGCGACGGCACCGTCGGGTTCTGGCACCCGATGCCGCTGAATTACCAGAACAACTGGTTCCATTTCATCGCCGTCATCCACCGCGACACCAACCGCATCGCCTATTATTTTGATTTTGAAAAAGAGATCGAAAACGACGCGGAGGGCACGATCCCCCCGGCGCTTTCGCTCACCCGCGGCGCCGTTCATTTCGGCAACCGCACGGCGCTCACGCTCGATGATCTGCTCGTGTTCGACCACGCGCTGAGCGAAGAAGAAATTGCGAGCATGAAGGCCTATTACGAGCAGGCGTGAAGGAAATGCGAAAGGCGGAATGCGAAAGGCGGAAGGCGGAATTTCAGTAGTCAGTTGTCAGACGTCAGCAGTCAGTTCTTTTATCGGCGATCGGCTTGTAATGAGCGGAACTGTTCCGTTTTTTCGTAGGGCAAGCAACCATGCTTGCCGCAAAGCGGTAAAAAAACAACAATCATGGAAACCAAAAGAAACAGCTTGCCCGAACGCAAGCACATTCGATTGCGGGAATATGATTATTCCCAAAACAACTTC
>CAMJHI010000203.1 GCA_946405475.1 uncultured Clostridia bacterium | reverse complement strand
TCAGCGGTTCGATCTCCTGCACGGTCTGCACCAGGCTGCTTTCCGCCGCCTGCGCCTTGACCGCGAACAGCGATGAAAGCGACGGCAGGTTCAGCCCGACGAAGCCGTTGAGCGGCGCAGCGCCGAACAGCAGCGCCGCGCAAAGCAGGATGGATAAAACTTTCCTGACTGATTTTGACATTCGTATCCCCTCCCAGAGAACAAACAACCTGATCTGTTGACCTGTTAAGATAAAAAAATTATATCAATTGTTGGTTCGTCGGTCAATCACTTTTGCGCAATCCCTACAAACGGAGATGTTTTTGTGCCCGGCCGCCTGCACCCGCACATCGACGGAACGCAAGAATGCGTGCCGTATGAGCCTCCATCTGTGAGGAAGCTCACTTCCTGCTGTGAGGAAACGGTCAAGTCAGACAAAAAACAACAATCGGAGCGAAGCGACCCGCCATTTCGCCTTTCGCATTAGTGTTGCGCTTCGCGCCGGGGAACCCCCGGCGAGGGTTCCCCACGCCGAAACAGTCCACCGGACTGTTTCGCCTCCCCTCCTGCGCTTTTGTAAAGCCCAAGATCTCGCTGACTGCGGTCAGCGACCAAAAGCTCTGCCTTTGGATTCCGCAAGCCTTTGAAAAGGCTTGCGCGAAACTTTTGTTGGGCTTGACCGAAACTTTTGAAAAAAGCTTGACAGGGAAAAAATTGTGTGTTACCTTTTGAGTTAGCCTTGGCTAACTCATAGCGGCAACGTGCACAATTGCCGCGGGAAAGGAGAAAAAAGCAATGGAAATCATTGACACCATTCTTGGCCTGCTGGGCGTTGCGGGCGGCGTGGCCGGCACCGCTTCCGCCTTCACCGGCGCGTTTGAAACCCTGTTCGGCGCCGTCGGCACCATCATTGAATTCGTCGCCGGATTCTTCGCGTAAATCGCACAAAACGGCCGCGCGGGTGCGTTGAACGACGCTCCCGTGCGGTTTTTTGCGCCGCCAAAGTTTTTCCTTCTTTTTGCAAAAAACACTTGACATGTTAGCAAATGCTAACTATAATGACAGTAGGTTAGCTCTGGCTAACTCAATTTTCAGCATGTTGGTTAGCATCAGCTAACAAAAGGAGGAACGTCATGATGCCGCTCGGACTGCTTGCCGCCGATGAGGAGGGCATCGTTCAACGGGTCGCCGGAAAGCCGGAGGTCAAAAAGCACCTGGAAAACCTCGGCTTTGTCGCGGGCGACACGGTTCGCGTGATCAGCGAACAGAACGGAAACATCATTGTCAAGGTCAAGGAATCGCGCATTGCCATCAGCAAAGAAATGGCAATGAAGATATACGTGTAACAAGGAGGCAAACGCAATGACACTCAAAGAAGTCAGGATCGGCCAGACCTGCACCGTCAAGCGCATTCACGGCGAAGGCGCGCTCAAACGCAGGATCATGGACATGGGCATCACCAAGGGCGCAAAAATCTATGTGCGCAAGGTGGCGCCGCTCGGCGACCCGGTGGAGATCACGGTGAGAGACTATGAGCTTTCCATCCGCAAGGGCGACGCGGAGCTGATCGAAGTCGAATAATTTTTTTGAATAGCAGTTAGTTTTCGCTAACTCGAAAGGATGAGGATCATGGGCATCAGAATCGCATTGGCCGGCAACCCGAACAGCGGCAAAACGACGCTGTTCAACGCGCTGACCGGCTCCAACCAATACGTCGGCAACTGGCCGGGCGTGACCGTGGAAAAGAAAGAGGGCAAGCTGAAAAAGCACACCGACGTCACGCTGACCGACCTGCCGGGCATTTATTCGCTCTCGCCCTACACGACGGAAGAGATCGTGGCGCGGGATTATCTGATCGACGAAAAGCCCGAGGCGATCATCAACATCGTCGACGGCACCAACCTGGAACGCAATCTGTACTTAACGACGCAGCTTGTCGAGCTGGGTATTCCCGTCGTGATCGCCATCAACATGATGGACGTAGTGCGCAAAAACGGCGATAAGATCAACTGCACGGAATTATCCCGCCAGCTCGGCTGCCCGGTGCTGGAGATTTCGGCGCTGAAAGGCACAGGCATCGACGCCGTGGCGCAGCGCGCCGTCACCGCGGCGCAGGAAAAGCCGACCGCGCCGCAGCATTCGTTCAGCGGCTGTGTCGAGCACGCGCTGGCGCACATCGAAGAACGCCTGCTGCACGACCTGCCCGCCGAACAGCAGCGCTGGTACGCGATCAAGCTGTTTGAAAGCGACGAACGCGTGATCAAAAAGCTCGGCATTTCCGAAAACGACCTCAAGCACATCGCCGAAGACATCAAGGCGGCGGAAGACGAGCTGGACGACGACGCGGAATCGATCATCACGAACGAACGCTACGTTTACATCGCTTCCGTCTTGCGCTCCTGCTATAAAAAAGCCAACAAGGGCAAGCTGTCGACCTCCGATAAAATCGACAAGATCGTGACCAACCGCTTCCTCGGCCTGCCGATCTTTGCCGCCGTGATGTTTTTAGTCTACTACATCGCCATGCAGACCGTCGGCGCGTGGGGCACGGACTGGGTCAACGACGTGCTGTTCGGCGAATGGATCCCGGGCGCGATGAGCACGCTGCTGGAAGGGCGGCTGCCGGACTGGCTGTTCGGCCTGCTCAACGACGGTATCGTCGGCGGCGTGGGCGCGGTGCTCGGCTTCGTGCCGCAGATCCTCGTGCTGTTCGTCATGCTCGCCTTTTTGGAAGGCTGCGGCTACATGGCGCGTGTGGCTTTCGTGATGGACCGCGTGTTCCGTCACTTCGGGCTGTCGGGTAAATCGTTCATCCCCATGCTCATCGGCACGGGCTGCGGCGTGCCCGGCATCATGGCTTCGCGCACGATCGAAAACGAGCGTGACCGCCGCATGACGATCATGACCACCACCTTTGTCCCCTGCTCCGCAAAGCTGCCCATCATCGGACTCATCGCGGGCGCACTGTTCGGCGAATCCGGCCTTGTGGCGACGTCGGCGTATTTCATCGGCGTAGCGGCGATCATCGTTTCGGGCATCATGCTCAAAAAGACCAAGCGTTTTGCCGGCGACCCCGCGCCGTTCGTCATGGAGCTGCCCGCCTACCACCTGCCCACCGTCGGCACGGTGCTGCGCTCCACGTGGGAACGCGGCTGGTCGTTCATCAAAAAAGCCGGTACCATCATTCTGCTTTCCACCATCGTGGTCTGGTTCTTCCTCAATTTCGGCAGTGAAAACGGCAGCTTCGGCATGGTGGAGGACGTTGAAAACTCGCTCATGGCCAAGATCGGCAGCCTGTTTTCGTGGCTGTTCATCCCGCTGGGCTGGGGCAGCTGGAAAACAGCGGTGGCAGCCGTCACCGGCCTGATCGCCAAGGAAAACGTGGTCGGCACGTTCGGTCAGCTCTATCACTTCGGCGGTGAGCTTGCCGAAAACGGCGACGAGATCTGGACAGCTCTCGCGGCGGATTTCAACGCCTTCAGCGGCGGTCACGGCGCGCTGGCCGGCTTCTCCTACATGATCTTCAACCTGCTGTGCGCCCCGTGCTTTGCGGCCATCGGCGCGATCAAGCGTGAAATGAACAACGCCAAGTGGACTTGGTTCGCCATCGGCTACCAGTGCGGCTTTGCTTATGTGATCTCGCTGATTGTGTTCCAGCTCGGCTGCCTGTTCACGGGTGATTTCGGCAGCCACGTCGTCGGCATCATCGCGGCGTTCCTTTGCCTGGCCGGTCTCATCTACATGCTGGTGCGCAAGAACAAATACGACGAACACCGCTTAACCAAATAATAGCAAATAATAGAAAGAAACAAAAGTTTCGGTCAAGCCTTTTCAAAGGCTTGCGGATTCCAAGGGCGAAACCCTAAGAATCCCAAAAGCGCAGGAAGGGAGCCGCAACAGTCCGGTGGACTGTTGCGGCGCGCCGGGGATTCCCCGGTGCGCCGCGCGAAACCCCAGTTTTGCGCGGCGCACGAGTAAATGAAAAAGGAGAGGTTGGTATGCTTCAATTTTTGCAGACCTATTGGGTCACGATCGTCGTGCTGGCTGTTGTGCTGCTCGCGGTCATTTTGGCGGTGCGAAGCCTCGTAAAAAACAAAAAGAACGGGATCGGCGCCTGCGGGTGCAAATGCGCCGACTGCCCACACAACTGCGCCGGACATCAACAATAAAGACAACAACTTTCCCTCCTATGTGCGGCACGCAAGAATGCGTGCCCTGCAAAATGAACCGCACAGCGATCAGCCATCGACCGCCGTGCGGTTTTTTATCGAGCAAAAAATGATCCCCATGGCATTCTTGTGTGCCGCAAAAGACTCCCTCCGTCACGGCTGCGCCGTGCCACGGTAGATTGTCAAGCAAATGCAACAGAGTTTTCAAAGAAAACTTCAGCA
>CAMJHI010000202.1 GCA_946405475.1 uncultured Clostridia bacterium | reverse complement strand
GACCCTTGTTTTTTCGTAAAAAGAGCTTTTTGCAAAAGAATCAGCTTCGGTATTCGATCAGATCGCTCACAGAGCATTGCAGCACAAAGCAGAAGCGGGCTAAAACGTCGGCGTCGATGCGCTCGACCTCGCCGTGATACCACTTGTTGACCACCTCAAACCGTGTGTTGGAAAGGCGGCACAGCGCGTTGCGGGTCAGCCCACGTGCTTCCATTTGCTCACGCAGATGAAAAACGATCTGCCCGTATGGCCGTAATTCGGTCACGGACTGAAGCTCACCCATGGTCACGCCCCCCTTCCTTGTTAAAAAAATTCTATCTTTATCATTTCTTCTTGACAATCTTCATTTTTATAATTACTATTTGTATAGTATACTATTAAACGATCAAAAAGAGGAGCGTGGCGTTAAGTGAAATCCATTGTATTTGCACCGCATGTTTTGGAAGTATACCCGACTAACATGGGAGAAAGCCTGCTGTTGGTTTTTAAATTATTTATCATTTTTGCCGCTCTGTTTCTTTTGATATTTGGCATCATAAGGCTTGTTCAAAGACAAAAAACGGACAATAAAGAAAATCAGATCAACGGTCTGGCAAAAAACGCGTCAATGATGGATATTTTGTCTGTTTATCGTCCGAAGCTCAACAGCCGCGCAAAAATCGCGTCGATTCTCGGTATTTCGGCAAAGATCTCATGGGCAGTCATTGCAATCGGCAGTACGATCGGGGGCGGCATTATCGGCGCAAGTATTGACGACGATTACTGGATCGGCGGCGCGTTGATCGGTTTGGCAGTCGGTGCATTGGTCGGTTTTTTAGTGAATTTGTTATTCCTCTATCGGGCAGAGCTTGGTCAGAATGTCGCACAAATTGCAGAACGCGGCAGCAATCAACCGCATACCGCAAGCGTCGCAGACGAGATTCAAAAATACAAGGAAATGCTCGACAACGGCACGATCACACAGCAGGAATTTGAGGATCTCAAGCGCAATCTGATCCAAAAATAAGGCAGTAAAAATAACAGCCTGCGCGCACTTTCAAGTGTTCGCAGGCTTGATTCATTTTTGCCTTGTTTGAAATCCGGAGCGAAGCGACCCTTCATTTCGCCTTTCGCATTCCGCCTTTCGCCTTAAAAGCCAAACCGCTATCAGTTATCCGCTGACAACTGACTGCTGACAACTGACGTCTGCTTACTTGAGCATCTCCGCCAGCAGGCCTTCCGCCGCCGCCAGAGCCTCGGGCAGCTTGGCGATCTCTTTGGCGCCGGCCATGGCGAAATCGGGCTTGCCGCCGCCGTTGCCGCCCGCCAGCTGCGCAACAGCCTTGGCCAGCTTGCCGGCGTTGGCGCCCGCCGCAACAGCCGCCTTTCCCGCCGCGACCGCAATGTTGCCCTTGCCGTTGTTCACGCAGGTGAGCACCAGCACGAGGTCGTCACCGGCCTCCTTGGCCTTGTCGCCCAGCGCGCGCAGTTCGTCGGCGTTCATGTTTTCCACCGCCGCCGTCACCAGCCGCACCGCGCCGACCGCCTTTGCGTCGGCAAACAGATCGGCCGATTTCAGCTCAGTGAGCTGCGCGGAAAGCGCGGCGATCTCTTTTTCTTTTTCTTTCAGCTCCGCCGTCATGGCCGCCGCCTTCTGCGCCAGCTCATGCACGTTGCCCAGCTTCATGGCGACCGCCGTGTCGGCGATCAGGCGGTTGAGCCCCGCCATATAGTCCAGCACGCCCGTGCCGGTCACCGCCTCGATGCGGCGCACACCGCCCGCCACGGAGGATTCGGAAATGATCTTGAACAGACCCAGCTTGCCGGTGGAATCCACGTGGGTGCCGCCGCACAGCTCCAGCGAAAAATCGCCCGCCTTGACCACACGCACGCGGTCGGCATATTTTTCGCCGAACAGCGCCATCGCGCCCATCGCCTTGGCTTCCTCCAGCCCCATTTCGGTGGAGGTCACGGGGAGATCGGCCAGGATCACGTCGTTGATTTTCTTTTCGACTTCACTGAGCTCTTCCGCGGTGAGGGCGGAGAAGTGCGAAAAATCGAAGCGCATCGACTTGGCGCTGACCAGCTGACCCGCCTGCTCCACATGGCTGCCCAGCTTTTGCCGCAGGGCGGCCTGCAGCAAATGCGCCGCCGTGTGGTTGCGCATGATCGCTTTTCTGGTTTCGACCGCCACCGCGCAGGCAGCTTTGTCGCCCACCTTCAGGCTTTCGCCCTCGGTCAGCTCGCCGAAATGCAGGAACACGCCGTCGTTGGTTTTGGTGGTGTTGGTCACGTCGAACCGCCAGCCGTCGCCGGTGATCGTGCCCACGTCGCCCACCTGACCGCCGCTTTCGCCGTAAAACGGCGTGGCGTTGAGCACCAGCGCGGCGGGCTTGCCGCTTTCGGCAAATTCCACGCGCTCGCCGTCGACCAGCACGCAGATCACCTCGGCCTCGGCTTCCATGGCGTCGTATCCGACGAAATCGGTCTTGGGCAGGCCCTTGGTGACCACGCCCGTGTCTTTCCAGCCCTCGGCGCCCGCGTCCTTGCGCGCGCCTCTGGCGCGGACCCGCTGTTCCTGCACCAGACGGTGGTATTCATCCATGTCGACGGCAATGTTTTTCTCCGCCAGAATTTCTTCGGTCAGGTCGATCGGGAACCCGTAGGTGTCGGACAGCTTGAACGCGTCGGCGCCGCTGAGGGTGTCGCCGCAGTTTTTCATCATATCTTCCAGCAGGCTCAGGCCGGTGTCGATGGTGCGCAGGAAATTCTCTTCCTCCTGCGCGATCACCTTGACGATGAAATCGTGCTTGGCCGTCAGCTCGGGGTAGGCGTTTTTGTTTTCCTGAATGACGGTTTCGCAAACCTCGGCCAAAAACGGGCGGTCGATGCCCAGCAGGCGGCCGTGGCGCGCGGCGCGGCGCAGCAGGCGGCGCAGCACGTAGCCGCGGCCCTCGTTCGAGGGCATGACGCCGTCGCCGATCATGAACGTGGTGGAACGGATGTGGTCGGTGATCACGCGCAGCGAAACGTCTTTTTTCTTGTCGGTGTGATAGGCGACGTTCGCCACGCGGCAAACGTGCTTCATGATGTTCTGAATGGTGTCGACCTCAAACAGGTTGTCCACGCCCTGCGCGATGCAGGCCAGGCGCTCCAGCCCCATGCCGGTGTCGATGTTGGGGTGCGCCAGCGGGGTGTAGTTGCCCTGCCCGTCGTTGGAAAACTGGGTGAACACGAGGTTCCAGAATTCCACATAGCGGTCGCATTCGCACCCGACCTTGCAGTCGGGCTTGCCGCAGCCGAATTCCTCGCCGCGGTCGTAATACAGCTCGGAACACGGGCCGCACGGGCCGGCGCCATGCTCCCAGAAATTATCCTCTTTGCCAAAGCGCACCATGTGATCGGGCGCAATGCCCATTTCCTTCGTCCAGATGTCGTAGGCTTCGTCGTCGTCAAGGTAAACGCTGACGTAGATGCGGTTCAGGTCCATCTGCATCACTTCGGTGCAGAATTCATACGCCCAGCCGATCGCCTCGCGCTTGAAGTAATCGCCGAACGAGAAGTTGCCGAGCATTTCAAAATAGGTGCCGTGGCGGGCGGTTTTGCCCACGCGCTCGATATCCGGCGTGCGGATGCACTTCTGGCAGGTGGTCACGCGCTCACGCGGCGGGGTGATCTCGCCGGTGAAATATTTTTTCATGGGCGACATGCCCGCGTTGATGAGCAGCAGGCTGCGGTCGTTCTGCGGCACGAGCGAAAAGCTCGGCAGCCGCAGATGCCCCTTGGATTCAAAAAAGCTTAAATATTTTTCTCTTAATTCATTCAGTCCGGTCCATTCCATGGCGTTTCAAATCCTTTCGATCAATAGGTTAAAATCACGGCGACGACCACCAGCGTCTTGTCGCTGCGGTTGGCGATGGAATGCGTCTGCCCGCCCAGGCAAACACAGCTGTCGCCCGGATAAAGCGTGACCCATTCGCCGTTGTCGTAGTAAGAGGCTTCGCCCTGCACCACGTAAAACACTTCTTCTTCGTCGACGTGCTCATGCGCGCCGATGGAGCAGCCGGGCTCGAGCGTGAGCGTGGCCAGCAGGCGGGACGCGCCCTTGAATTCGCCCTTGTTGAGCAGATCGGTCACGAGCACCTGCCCGTCGCCCTCGCGCATATGCACCTTGACGGTGGTTTTCATGTCGTCTTTTCTTTTAATCATGGTCTGTATTTCCTTTCCGGTCGCCGCCGCTTTGCCCGGCGGGAGCCTGCGCATAAAATTTTTCGTCTTTGATGATCTCCGGCTTGCCGGGGATGTTGCGGGCGTCGAGCGTCTGTCGGCTCGCCGACAGCACCGTCGTGACGTCGTTGTGCCTGCCGCGCCCGGTGAACAGCACCCTGATCAGCCGGATGAGCCAGAACAGCGGCAGTAAAATTC
>CAMJHI010000201.1 GCA_946405475.1 uncultured Clostridia bacterium | reverse complement strand
CGGCGGCATCGAAATGGACGACAAGGCCAAGTCCGTCACCGTCGACGGCGAGGAGGTTTCGCTCACACCCAAGGAATACGAAATATTGAAGCTGTTCCTGATGAACCCGGACAGAGTGTTTTCTCCGAAAGAAATCTACCGGCAGGTGTGGCAGGAAGCGCCGCTCAACAACGACAACACGGTTGCCGTCCATATCCGGAACCTGCGCGAAAAGGTTGAGATCGATCCGGCGGAACCGAGATACATTAAGGTCTTGTTCGGCCGCGGCTACAAAATTGAAGGAGGAAAGAGAAGATGAAACAGGCCTATCGCACCTTGCCCGGCAAGGTGATCACCTACGTTGCCCTGATCCTGTCCGTTCTGCTGCTGGCAGGTTCCGTGCTGGCCGGCGCCTATATGATCGACGACGGGCGCGTGTTCACTTATACCGAGGAAGCCTTTCAGAACGAATTGGTTTCCGATCAGATCAAGAACACCGTCTGGCCGATCATAGACGCGAAGCTGGATGAAAACGATGCGGGGTCGCGGATGGAGGACGCGTTTCAGTTCGTGATCACCGATGCCGACAACAACATTCTGCTTGAATCCGCCGAGGCCAAATCGGTTCAGAAATGGGATTATCACTACACCGCGTTTGTCAGGAGAGACGGCGACGGAAAAATCGACGGCTTTTCCTTTTACCCGACGGATGAATATGAAAAAGTCACGGAAAAAGTCACCGTTGTGATTTCTCCCGTTCCCGGTTCAGCCGTCGGAAACCGCTTTCAGATGGTAACCAGGCTGATCCATATCGCCTATACCATGCGCTACGCGGTTTTTGCCGTTGCCCTGTTTGCGCTGGCCGCCACGGTTGCGCTGGGCGTTCTGCTGCTGTGCGCCGCCGCCCGAAGGCCGCATGACGACGGGGTCTACCCCGGCGCGTTGAACCGCGTTCCGTTTGATCTGATCCTGCTTTTGTTTGCGGCTGCGCTGGCCGGAGGCTTTGTGGTGCTGTATGACGCATGTGAAGATGTCGGCGCCGTTCTTTTCGCGGCTCTTTTCCTGCTCCTGCTTCTGCCCGGTCTGCTCATGAGCCTGGCGGCGCGGGTCAAGGAACACTCGCTTTTGAAAAACACGATCGCGTACCGCCTGCTCAGGCTGCTCCGAAAAGCCGGCCGCGGCGTCGCGCACCTGCTGAAAAGCCTGCCCCTGATCTGGAAAACGCTCGTCGGTCTGGCGGTCGTTTCGGCGGCCGAGCTGATCCCTCTGCTGTTGATCGTGTGGAACGTGGAGATGGTTTTCTTCTGGTTCATCGAAAAAGCCGTTCTGGTGCCGGTCGTCCTGTATGTTGCGCTCACGCTGCGCAAACTGCAGGCGGGCGGCCGGGCGCTCGCCAACGGCGACTTGGGTTACCACGTCAACACCGACAAAATGATCGGGGATTTCAAGGAGCACGGCGCCAATCTGAACAGCATATCCCGCGGCATCGCCATCGCCGTGGAAGACCGGCTGAAGAGCGAACGCATGAAGACCGAACTGATCACCAACGTGTCGCACGACATCAAAACGCCGGTCACGTCCATTCTGAATTATGCCGCGCTCATCCAAAAGGAGGCGGGGGACTCCGACGCCGTCAAGGAATATTCGGAGGTGCTCGTCCGGCAGTCGGAAAAGCTCAAAAAGCTGGTCGAGGATCTGATCGAGGCGTCCAAAGCGGCGACCGGGAATCTCGACGTGGCGCTTTCCCCCTGCGACGCGTCGCTGTTTTTGAATCAGGCCTCCGGCGAATACGAAAAAAAGCTTCGTGACGCCGGGCTGACGCTGGTGGTCAGACAGCCGGAGGAAGAGATCATGATTCTGGCCGACGGCAGGCGCATGTGGCGCATTTTTGATAACCTGATGAACAACATCTGCAAATACGCTATGCCCGGCACCCGCGCCTATCTGACGCTCGAAAAAGAAGCCGATCAGGCGGTCATCACGTTCAAAAACACGTCCAAAGAACCGCTCGATCTGACCGAGGATCAGCTGCTGGAACGGTTTGCGCGCGGGGACGCTTCACGGAACACCGAGGGGAACGGGCTCGGGCTGTCGATCGCCAAAAGTATCACTGAGCTTCAAAACGGCGCCATGAGGATCCTCACGGACGGCGATCTGTTCAAGGTGCGGCTTTCTTTTCCCATCATCTCTGCCGCCGCGAAAACGATCCTTTGATCAATTTGTCATCGGACAGTGCTGCAATGCGGCACTGTCTTTTTTTGCTCAGCGCGCCGTGTTTCGGTTTGGCTTCCGGAATTCGTTCCTGTACTTTTTCTTATCTTTTTGATTGCTTTTGTTCGGAATATTGTCTATAATGAATGAGAGCAATTTCAAATTTTACCCTGCGGAGCGTAACCGATGAGTCTGTTTTTTGCGGAAACTTTGAGAAAACTGCGGAAGGAAAAAGAGCTTTCGCAGCGGGATCTGGCCAATAAGCTTTACGTGACCCGCGCCACGGTCGCGCGGTGGGAAAGCGGCGCCCGTTTGCCTGACGCCGTAATGATCGCCCGGCTTTCCGATGTTCTGGGCACGGATGTGTCCGTGCTGTTCTCCGCCAAAGCGCAGAACGACGAAATTCCCAACGTGATCATGGTGGACGACCGCAAGCTGATCCTGTCCGGCAGCCTGCCGGTGTTGGAGGAGGCGCTGCCTCGCGCTTCGATCACGGGGTTCACCGACGCAGACGAGGCGATCGCATACGCAACGGATCACTTCGTTGCGCTCGCTTTTCTGGATATCGAATTGCGCAACACGAGCGGGCTGGAGCTGTGCCGCGCGCTGCTGGAGATCAACCCCCAAACCAACGTCGTGTTTCTGACCGCTTACAGCGACTATGCGCTGGACGCGTGGAACACGGGCGCCAGCGGCTTTATGCTCAAGCCGATCACGCCCGAGGGCGTCAGGGAGCAGCTTCACAATCTGCGGTACCCGTTCCGGATGGGAGGCGACGAAGTATGACGGAAATGATTGCCGGTTTCTCAATCGGCGGCGCGCTGCTGGTGATGATGGCGCTGGGCATCGCGGTTTCCGCTTCGATCCCTGCGATCGACCGCTGGAGCAAGCGGTATTTCATCACGTTGTTTTCACTGCTGTTTCTGTGCTCGGTCAGCTGCTTTCTCGCGCTGATCTTTTGGTACGATCCCCGGATGGCAATAGCGGACAGGGTCGTTTATTTCTTTGAATCCATCTTTCTTTCGTCGCTGATGATCCTGCCGACGATCTTTCTGTTGCACTGCTGTGACGAAAGGTTCCAAAGCGGCGCGCTGCCCAAAGCCGTTGCCGCGCTGTGGGTCTTGTTCTTCGCCATGCTGATCGCCGCGCAGTTCACGGACGCTTTCTACGTCGTTACGCCGGACAACCAGTATTTCCGCGGCCCGTTGTTCGCGCTGCTGACGTTCCCGCTGGTCGTCATCATGTTCCTCAACGTCGTGGGCGCGATCCGCAGGCGGAGCAAGCTCTCAAGGCGGTATTACGTGGCGCTGCTGATCTATATGTTCCCGATGACGGCCGCGATCTTCATCCATTCCTTCGTCGAGGTCGAGATGTTCGTTGTGTTCTGTATGGCGCTTTTTGCGCTGCTTATGTACGTGCTGATCATTTCGGACAACGTGTCGCAGTACATGCGCCAGCAGCGTGAGATCGCCAACCAGCGCGCCGGCATCATGGTGCTGCAAATGCGGCCGCACTTCATCTGCAACACGATGATGAGCATTTATTACCTGTGCGATCAGAACCCGCAGAAGGCCAAGCAGGTCACGCTGGATTTCACCACCTACCTGCGCAAGAATTTCACCGCGATCGCAAGCGAGGACACCGTGCCCTTTGCGGAGGAGCTGGAGCATACCCGCGCCTACCTCGCCGTGGAGCAGGCGCAGTTTGAGGACAGCCTGTTTGTTTCTTTCGACACGCCGCATACCCTGTTCCGCGTGCCGCCGCTGACGCTGCAGCCCCTTGTGGAAAACGCCGTCAAGCACGGCATGCGCGCGAGCAGCGAGCCGATCCACATTTCCGTCGTCACCCGGCAGACGGAGGCGGGCAGCGAGATCGTCGTGGAGGACGACGGCCCCGGCTTCGCCCCGGCGGACGACAGCGAGCCGCATATCGGCCTGAACAATATCCGCCAGAGGCTCGCGCTGATGTGCGACGGCCGGTTGACGATCGCGCCGCGCGAAGGCGGCGGCACGTCGGTGAAGGTGACGATCCCGGCGGCCGAAAGCAAGCAATAAGGGCTTTCACCCTCTGACGGCAAAAGAGAAAGCCGCGATCAAAGACAAGGGATAGCCCGATCAGGGTTTTCTGAACACAAGAACGCTTGCTGCAGCACAGCAGGCGTTCTTCTTTTTTGCAGTCGCAATGTCTCCCGCCCCGAGGGTGCGGATCGCCAGTGGCGATCTCTGCCGTCAGGCAGAAGCACCGAC
>CAMJHI010000200.1 GCA_946405475.1 uncultured Clostridia bacterium | reverse complement strand
ACCCGGCGCTTGTCGACCCCGGCACGGTCGGTGAACGCGCCGATGATCGGGTCGGTCACCGCGTCCCAGACGATGGAAATGAAAATGACCACACCGCTCACCGCCGGCTTCACGCCGACGATCTGCACCAGAAACGTCAAAAAATAGGTGTAAAACATGTTATACAGCAACGATTCGGTGAAAATGCCGAAGGCGTAGCCGAGCTTCCTCTTTTTGGTCAGCGGCTGAAATGCTTTGACCTGTTTATCCATGATGCGCCTCCTTGTCGATGAGTGACAGTACTATATGCCGAACCGATCCATGGCGCGGTTCACAAGCATTTCCAGCGCGTTCAAAACCGGGCCGAACGCGCCGCCGTAATCGCCGCCAAAGCGTATGCCTTCGCAGTTTTCCATCACGTGGAACGCTTTGCGGTAATTCAGCCAGCCGATGTGCCTGCCCTTGACGGTCAGATCCTCGAACCGCACGTTTTTGATTTTGGCGTCGGCCAGACCGTCGAGGGAAATCTTTTCCCGGGTCGACAGCACCGTGACGCGTCGGAAAACGACGTTGGAAATGCCGCGGCCGGGCGTGTCGTGCGTGATGTAGTTGTCGCGCACTGTCAGCCGGATCGGTTCGCTCTTGGCCAGCCGCTCCATGCGGATATCCTCAAACGTCAGGTCGTGCACGTCGTTGCCGTCGCAGGAGTTGATGCCGATCGCGCCCCAAAAATAGGGGGAATCTTCAAAGTTGTCGAGAATGTCGATGTTGCAAAAGCGCATATCACAGAGTTCGTCGTTGTGGCCGATGCCGCCGATATAGATCGCGTGGGCGCAGTCGGCCATGAACACGCAGTTCTTCACGTTCCAGTCCCGGCTTGAACCGGCGGCGAACCAGCAGGTGCCGGAAATGGCAATGTCATCGTCGTTGCAGCGGAAATAGCAATCGCTGATCTCAACGCCGCAGGAGGACATCAGGTCGATGCCGTCGGAGCAGTCGGAGCAGGAGAACAGCTTCAGGTTTTCAAATTTCGCGTCAGTAAGGTTCTGCCCGCAGATCGAATATGCCGTGGCGTTGCGGATGACGATGCCCGAAACGGTCAGCCCCGCAATGTCGATGGCTTCAACGCCGAAGATGCGTCTGCCGAACGCCGCCGCGATGGATTCGTCGGTCGCCTCGGGCGTGTTCCAGTCGATCAGATCCAGCATGCCACGCCCGGCGATGGTGACGTTGCGCGCGCCCCTGTCGGGCAGAAGGCGGGTCTTGACCACCGCGCTGCCCGCGAGCCAGACCGTCTGACCGCTGTGAACGTACAGAATGGGGATGCCGTCACGCATTGAAATGCGGCTGTCGTTTTCCGCCGTGTGCAGCCCCGCGTCAAAGAACACCACGTTCGGGTCGTTCGGGTCGGGAACGTCCGTTGGGATCTCATTGACGAAAAGCTGCAGGTTGTGCATGATATCGCCGTCAAACTCAACGGAAAGCTGACACGGTTTGTCCACTTCAAAGCACAGAGTGCCCTGCAAGACCGTGCCTTCTATCCCGTCCGAAAACGGCCGGATCTCCGCTGATGAGAAAGGCTTTTTCGGCGTGACCCGCACCTGTATCGCGCCGTCGAGATCGACCGAAGCAAAGAACGTTTCCGTGCAGGGCTGACGGCAGCGCGTCACAAGCGCGGCATAGACGGGCACGGGCAGCCATTCGCCGCCCGTGCTGACCTCAACGGCGTAATTATCGCGCACGTCGCAGCCGTCGGGCGCGTCATAAACCATGACGCGGCTGTCAGCAGACGGTCGGGCTTTCGCACCGGCAAGGGCGCCGGTCGACAGCATCAGCAGCGCTGCCAAAAAACTGAGGAACCGTAAGCTGCGGCGACTTTTCATGCGGAACAGATCCTTTCTTCAATCGTCATCACTTCTGGGAACGTGATGGGTTCTTGCTGGAATGTGGCTTATGCTTCCGGCTGCAGCGTGATCACTTCATAGGTGCAGTGGGCCTCGGTCCGGAACGGAACACGCCATCCGCTGGCGCCCGGGCTGACCAGCATCGTGCGCCTGCCGCCCAGATCGTAATCGCCTTTGGTGTAGCTGAACTGGGAAAAGAACAGGCCGTTCGGGAACAACTGTCCCGCGTGCGTGTGTCCGGAAAGCTGCAGATCCGTGCCTGCCGTCAGATTGTCCTTGGCGCGCGTCGGCTGATGGTCGGCGACGATCAAAAACTTTTCCGGCGCGGGGTTGGGCAGCGAGGCGATCTCCTTCCGCCGTTCCGGCACGGCCGCGTCTTCACGACCGAGCAGCAGCAGATCGTCTGCGAGCACGGCATAATCGTCCGTGAGCACGTTAATGCCGTTGCTTTTCATGGTCTGAAGCAGCTCATCCTCGGTGTAGGGCAGACCGTTCTTTCGGTATTCCGCGTGCTGCACGACCTCGTGATTGCCGTAAATGAAATAGACCGGCGCGCCGATCTCGCCGAAAAGGCGGTAGGTTTCCTGCATGAATTCCTTTTCGGTGTAATCGTCGGTGATATCGCCGCCGAGGATGACCGCGTCCGGGTGCTCGTTTCGGATATCGTCGATCATCTTTTTGGTTGTGTCAAACTTCTGTGTGCTGCCCACGTGCAGATCGGCTAAGAACACGATTTTGTGCGTGCTCGTTAATTTCGGTGACGTGTAGACGTGCGCGACCGGCCGAATGACCTGCATGTTGACCGTGCCGCAAACAAAGAACAGAACGCCGAGAAACAGGCTGACCGCTTTGGAAACGGCAAACCGTCGCTCACTTTTTCGCAGAGTGCGGCCAAGACCGCACACGGCGTCCGCCGCCGCATCCGTGAACAGCACGGCATATAGGATCACCATCAGCGGTTGGATCGGCCGGAAAAAAACGGGTCCTCCCATCACCAGCGCGCCGCACGCGACCGCCGACAGCGCTTTGGCGGCCGTGATCAATACCCGCGTCGCTTTTTTGAAATCTTTTCGCCGCAGTAAGAACTGCACCGTCGTGAGAATAAATTCAACACAGACGAACAGCAGCGACCAGATGAGAAACGGTTTCATGCGATCTTTCCTTTTTCGTGATTGTTGTCAACGCTATTATTGTGGGATTTGGTCAGATCTTCACAAACAAAATGTTGAACAGCCAGATTTGCACATGACGGAAGAAGGTGAGGATCTGTTCCACAATGCTGACCGGTCCGGCGGCCGGTTTCTGCGGCTGAACAGAAGGCGTTTCGTCAGCAGGGATGATCGTCTGATCGATCAGGCCGCAGTAATCCAGATAAATGCTGTTCGCCGCAAGCTCGTCGGCGGGCAGCGACTGATCAACGCTTTCCAGCAGCAGCCCGGCATGCACAAGGATAGCGGCGTCGAGCGAATCGACCGTCCCGTCGTGATTGCAGTCGGCCGCCAGGCGCTGCGCATCGGTCAGCGCCGCCGACGGGATCATGCCGTTGACGATGAGTCTGACCAGATAGGCGTCCGTTCCGTCATAGCGCTGATCGCCGTTGACGTCGCCGAATACCACGAGCGTAAACGACTCGACCGCTTCGCCGTATGGATCGATCAGCGTCAGCGTGCTGCCTGTGCCGCTGCCGCACGAGGCCGGGGTAAAGCGCAGGCTGCCGCCTTCGGTGGCGGTAAAGCAGGACGCAACGTCGGTCGTGCCGGGCAGAACGCCGTACACAAAACGCTGGCCTTCGTCCACGGCGGCCGTGCTGCCCGCCGCCGGGATCAGATGCACCGCGGGCCGCTGGATCAGCCGTTCCATGGCGTTCTGAACGGCTGTCTGCGCCGCGCTGATTTCCATAGTCGTGGCGTAGGTTTTGTTGAAAACCGCTTCGCCGGATGCGATCGCCCTTTGCAGCGCGGCATAGCTGTCCGGCGTATACAACGAGCCGTTGACGGCTCTTGCCTCGGTGAGCGCCTGATTCAGCCCCGTTTTGTCCGCTGTGACCGATACGGAACACACGGCCGTGATGCCGCCGTCCGCCGCGATGCAGCGGATCTGCGCCGTGCCGCTGTCAATGGCGGTCACAACGCCGCCCGCAACGGTGACGACCTGCGGGTCGCTGCTTTCCCACAGCACGGTTTTGATGGAGGCCGAACCAATGCCGAGCGTGCCCTTTGGCTCGAGTTCATACGACAGCGTCGTGGCTTCGCCCGCCGTGAGGGCAAGCGACGTTGGGCTGACGGTCACCCCGGTCACGGGGTAATTGGCGAACGAAACGTAGACCCAATCGCTGTAGGTTCTGCCGTAATAGTCCGTGACCGTGACGGTGATCTTTGCGGCAACGGCGCTGTTTTTTGCGGGCACGCACGTACCGTTCTGGTCAACGGTCATGTTGCTGTCAGAGGAGGACCACACCACGGAACGATATTCGACGTTGGCGGGCGCGACCTGATAACCGAGCGAGAAGGACTGGCGCTTGTAGGAGCTGGAAAGCGGCACCTTGACGGAATTATATTTGGCG
>CAMJHI010000199.1 GCA_946405475.1 uncultured Clostridia bacterium | reverse complement strand
TGTGACGCGAACCATGGCGAAAAGGGGACACACTACAGAATGAAAAATGTTTCACAATATCCGAATAAAAATGCAGCCGAAAATAATAAAAAACAGCTCCGTCCGTTCGTTTCCGAACCGGCGGAGCCGTTGGTCTGAACTTGGTTACGGCAGTGTGACCGACAGGACGACGGGGTTGTGATCGGTGTTTTTGAACCCGAGGTCGAGCGTTTGAAGCTTGTTGATCGTGACGTTGCTGCTCACGATGAAGCCGTCGATCATATAGTACTGGAAATCGCTGTGATCGGCCTGCGCATAGGGCTTGTAAAGCGAGCGGCAGGTCGGCACGGCGTCGTCCATACGGAAAGTGAAATCGGGGTACTGCGCCGCGTCGATGACCGGGCAGACCCAGTCGTTGAGTTTGGGGTATTTGGCATAATCTGTCGTGGAAAACGTCTGGTTGAAGTCGCCGCCCGCGATCACATAGTTGCCCTTGTCCAATTCCGCCTGCATCGTGTCCATCAGCATGGCGAACTGCTTCGCCTTGCCTTCGCCGTCGTCATAGGCCTCAAGGTGCAGGTTGATCAGCACCAGCTCTTTGTCGCTGTCTTCGATTGGCAGGCGGTTGATCAGCAGGCAGCGCTTGAGGTTGAACAGGCTCATCGGCCAGGAAAAGGGGATGGGGAGCTGCACGCGCGTCGCGCTGCTGATAGGGAAGGAGGAAAAAACGGCGATGCCCGCGTCAACACGCCCCGTCGGATTATAAAGGGGCAGGGGAACGCAGCCCGCTTTGAAGTTTTTGGCAAAGGTGTTGGCGCAGCGGTCGGTTGACAGCGCTTTGGCGAACTCGTCCAGCTCGTTGATGCGGTAGGATCGTTTGGAATCCAGATCGACCTCCTGCAGCAGCAGAATATCCGGATCGAGCGCGGCGATTTTGTCGCGCATGGCGGCCACGTTGGCCAGCACGACCTCTTTCGATTCGCCGTCAACGCCCTTGCCGCCGTCCCAATAGCAGTCCTGCCGCTCGTCCAGCGCGCCGTAGCCGACGTTCCACGTCAGCAGCGAAAGCGTGCTGCCGGGCTTGATCTCCTTGGCGCCTGTTCCGATAACAGCGACGGCTTCGGTGTCCTGCACCTTGAGTGTGGTGACGGTGGCGAAAATCAGAAAGCAGCCGAGCAGCGCGATCACCGCCGCCAGCAGCCCGCAAACGACCTTGAGAAGGGTCTTCAACAGCTTATTCTTTTTCATAGGGATCACCTGTGGAATATTGAATATTTATTCGTTATTGATCTTCAGATCGGCGTAGATCGGAAAATGGTCGGACACGAAGCGGCCGTCGATCCCCCGGGTCAGCGTGCGGTAGGCGACGGGGGTGAAGCCCTGAGAAAAGAGCAGGAAATCAATGTAGTAATCAGCTCTTTGGTTCGGGTCCTTGCCCGCGTGGAACGTGCCGTAGGTCACGCAGTCGGGCGCGGTGAAGCGCGCGTCAGCCAGATTTTTCGTCATTGTCGCATAGGCTTCGCCCTTTTCGCTCGTGTTCATATCCGCCGTGAACACAACGGGCACGTCGGCGAAATGCTCCTCGATGAACCGGGTCACGATCAGCGCGCCCTGCACCCGCGCTTCTTCGGAAACGTGGTCGTAATGCGTGTTGACGTGCACGAAGGTTTCACCCGTTTTGCGGTCTTCAAGCTTCACCCAGGTGCAGATGCGCACGCAAGCTGCGCCGGGGCCGCGCGAGGGCACGTCGGGGGTGTCGGAAATCCAGAAATTGCCGCTGTCGACGAGCTTATACTTGGCTTTCAGGTAAAAGATCGGACAGGATTCGCCGCTTTTGATCGCGGATTCGCCGGTGTCGCGGTCGAGCCCGACCCAGCCGTAGAGCGGCAGCTTTTTGTCCAGCGCCTTCATCCATTCGGGCGTCGCTTCCTGCACGCCCATCGTGTCGGGCATCACTTCCTTGATCTGCCGCACGGCAATGCCGATGCGATCCGGCACGTTCACGCCGTTGACGTCGGCGCAGCGGATGTTGAACGACATCACGCGCACCGTGTCCGGCTGCTGCTGTTCGGCGCCGATGCGCGGAAAGCCATAGTCGCCGCAGTAATCGGCATATTTTTTGCCGCCGGAAGAGGGTAAGAGAGATACAAACGCCATAGTCAGCACCACGATCCTTTTCATAAAATTGATCCACATGGTCGGTTCTCCTTCTATGGTTTTCTGCTTCCGTCAATCTTCAAAATACAGCTTGTCGGAAACGTAAGCCGCATTATAAATGCGGTTGCCGTCGCGGTCCGTCCGCTCGGTGAGCGTGAACCGTTCCGGGTGCAGCAGATACACCGCCGCCACGTCGTCCCACACATAGCAGCCGTCCTCGCCGCGCTCAACGCTCAGCCGCTGATCCGCGCGCAGAACCTGCGAATGGATATCGTCGCCGCTGATCTCGACCCGGCGCATATCCAGCTTTTCCGTGCGGCAGGTGTCCAGCGTGATGGCGGCGTGCTTTTGCTTCGTGCAGAACGTGAAGGCCTCCCGGTCGAGGCAGTGGTTGAATTCGTACCCCTTGAAATTGGGCGCGGAATCGACGCAGCCGCCCATGATGACCGGCTCGTAGGTTGGGTGCCGCTCCATGAGCGGGCGCACCATCGTCATCGGCCCCAGACTCAGCAGCAGCTCGCGGCCGTCGGTCGTGTCGAGCCATTCATTGAACGCGATCGTTTTCACGTCGGGCAGCGTCTGCGGCGGCTGGAACAGGTCGCCCATGCCGTCCTGCCCATGGATAGTGGCCAGATACTCGCTCGGCTGGGGCAGGGCGGTCGTGTCGACGACCGTGATCTTGTTCCACAGCGCCGGATAATACGACAGCAGCGTGTAACAGTTGCGCAGCGCCACGTCGGGCGGCACGTTGCCGCCGATGGGTACGATGTCGATGTGGGAAAACCGCTTTTCGTGCCGCAGGATCGTGGCGGTCGCCGCCGCGTCGTCCAGCCCGTAGTCGGCAAAAATGATCAGACGTTCCTCCATGATACTACCTCCGGATGCTTCCGATTTCTTTATCGACAACATACCATATTGCGGCACGATTGTCAATCGTCGCGGCGCGGCGGATCGGCAAAGCCGTATTGACAGAACGACCGATTTCTGTTACATTTTCATTAGTTTACCGAATCATTCCATGTGAAAGGATCAGGGACCATGAAAGTCAAAAAAATCGTTTCGTTCCTCCTCGCGCTCATTCTGTTCGTCAGCGCCGCTCTGCCCGCGTTCGCGGCTGACGGCGGCCGGGCGCTGCCGATGCTGCACACCGAGGGCAAAAAGATCGTCGATGCGTCCGGCAGCGAGATCGTGCTGCGCGGCACGAATTTCGGCGGCTGGGGCATTCAGGAAGACTGGTTCTGCCCCTACACCAACCCCGCTGGCGTCGACCCGGTCTACAAAACGCTGGAATCGCGCTTCGGCAGCGAAAAAACCTTTGAGCTTTTCAAAACGTACCGCAGCAACTGGATCACGGAGGTCGACTATCAGAACGTGGCGGCGCTCGGCATGAACGTCGTCCGCCTGCCGATCTGGTACCGCAACTTCCAGTCCGATGACAACGGCACGTGGTACCGCAAGGCCGACGGCAGCATCGACTTCAGCGAGCTGGACGAAGCCGTGGCACTGTGTAAAAAATACGGGCTCTACCTCATCATCGACCTGCACGGCCTACCCGGCTATCAGAACGATTACGACCACTGCGGCCAGTCCAAATCCATGTCGCTGTTCGACGCCACCGAGCAAGGCGCGCGCTACCGCGAGGTCGTCGTTGATTTCTGGGTCGAAATGGCAAAGCATTACGCGGGCGAGAGCACGATCGCGATGTATGACCTGATGAACGAGCCGCTTGGCACCAACATCACGCGCGACGGCAGCTTCCAGCAGACCTTCTGGGATCTGAGCAACGATATCTATGAGGCTGTCCGGGCGGTCGATCCCGATCACATCATCTGCATGGAGGCCATCTGGGATCCGTCGGCCATCGCGTCGCCCGACGTTTACGGCTGGACGAACATTGTTTATCAGGAGCATCTTTACGACATCACCAACCTCACCATTCAGCGCAAGGTCAACGAGATCAAAAAGGCAAATTACGACGCGCCGTTTTACATCGGCGAGTTTTATCCCCGCGGGCTGACCACCTTCGGCTATCTGTTTTCCATTTTCAATCAGAACGATTTGAGCTGGACGACGTGGACATATAAGGGCGTGGGTCCCGATGCGGATTCTTCTCCCTGGTTCCTCTACGGCTCTTCCGACATCGAAAAGATCGACTATGAGCACGATAGCTATGAAACGCTGATGCAGAAGTTCGGGGAAGTGCTCCGCACCGACGGCGGCAAATTCCAAAAGAACACCTTTGCCGATTACTGCGCCGTTTTCGCCGACGGTCTCGTTGACAAAACCTGCCTGAACACCTTCGGGCTGTTCAGCACCGCCGGCACGCAGGCGCAGCGC
>CAMJHI010000198.1 GCA_946405475.1 uncultured Clostridia bacterium | reverse complement strand
TCGCCAAAAACGTTGACGACCCCAAAGCAAATTACGACGTGGAGTTTTACAGCGTCACCGGCCGGACGCAGACCTTTGAAGCGCCGGTGAGCGACTTCATGAGGCGGCTTGTCGACTTTGTCGACGATCTGCTCAACTTCTTCCTGATGCTCGTTCTGCTGCCTTTCTCTATGTTTGATTTCTGATACGTTCATCCATAACGAACGCCCCCGGAAGCCACAGCGGTTTCCGGGGGCGTATTCTGTCTGAACCGGTTCGATCAATCCGGCTTGCTTTCGCAGTAGATGCAGCGGTAGATGCGGTTTTCACGGTCGGTGAGCTTGAACACCTGATCGATGCCGCGCTCCACCGAGGTGATGCAGCGGGGGTTCTTGCAGCGGATGACGTTGGTCACGCGCTCGGGCAGCTCAAGGTTGAACTTTTTGACCCGCACGCCGTCCTTGATGACGTTGACGGTGATGTTCGGGTCGATGTAGCCCAGCACGTCGAGGTCCACGTCGATCTCTTCGTCGATCTTGATGATGTCCTTTTTGCCCATTTTTTTGCTGACCACGTTTTTGATGATGGCCACGGAGCAATCCAGACTGTCAAGATTCAAAAACTTATACAGCTGCATGCTCTTGCCCGCCTCGATGTGGTCGATCACGATGCCGTTTTTGATGGAGTCAATATTCATGCCGTTACACCTCGATTCCCAAAAGCTTTAAGATCAGCGCCATGCGCACGTATTTGCCGTTGAGCGCCTGACGGAAATAGCAGGCGCGCGGGTCGCTGTCGACCTCCACCGAGATCTCGTTCACGCGCGGCAGGGGATGCATGATGGTCAGGTCGGCCTTGGCGGTCTGCAGCTTCTCGGGGGTGAGGATGTAGCTGTCCTTCAGTCTGACGTAATCGTCCTCGTTGAAGAAGCGTTCCCGCTGAACGCGGGTCATATACAGCACGTCAAGCTGCGGCATGACGTTTTCCAGATGCGTCGTCTGAATGTATTCGATGCCGTTGCGCTTGAGGATCTCTTTTTTGATGTAGCTGGGCAGCTTGAGTTCAAGGGGCGACACCAGCGCGATCTTGATGCCCTCATAGCGCGACAGCGCGGTGATGAGCGAATGCACGGTGCGTCCGAATTTCAGGTCGCCGCAAAAGCCGACCGTCATGTTGTTCAGCCGGTTCTTTTCGCGGTGGATGGTCAGCAGGTCGGTGAGGGTCTGCGTGGGGTGGTTGTGCCCGCCGTCGCCCGCGTTGATGACCGGCACGTCAGCCTTCAGCGAGGCCACGAGCGGCGCGCCCTCCTTGGGGTGGCGCATGGCGATCACGTCGGCGTAGCAGCTCACGGTCTTGACCGTGTCGCTCACGCTTTCGCCCTTGGCGGCCGAGGAGCTGGCCGCTTCGGAAAAGCCCAGCACGCTGCCGCCCAGCTCCAGCATCGCCGCCTCAAAGCTCAGGCGCGTGCGGGTGGAGGGCTCAAAGAACAGCGTCGCCAGCTTTTTGTAACGGCAGGCGTCGCGGTATTTTTCGGGGTTGGCGATGATATCGTCCGCTTTTTCCAGCAGCTCGTCGATCTCTTCAACGGACAGATCGGTGTTTTCAATTAAATTTCTCATTTTGTCCTCCAGCTTTCGTCGGACGGATTGTCGCGGAACGCGAGCAGCTTGGCCTTGTCGCTTTCTTTGATGTAGCCGGTCTGCGCCGCCAGCGCCACGGTCGTGTCAAAATCGGTCAGGCTCACGTTTCTGACGTTGGCCGCCGCTAATTTTTGCTTGCCCTTTTCCATGCCGTAGGTGTAAATGCTCACGATGCCGAGCACGTCCGCGCCCGCTTCGCGCAGCGCCTTGACCACCTCGATCACGCTCGAGCCGGTGGAAATGAGGTCTTCAACCACGACGACCTTCTGCCCCTGTTCGAGCCTGCCTTCGATCTGGTTGCCGCGCCCGTGATCCTTCGCGCCGGAGCGAACGTAGCCCATCGGCAGGTCAAGGATGTGCGCGGTGATGGCCGCGTGGGCAATGCCCGCCGTGCTCGTGCCCATGAGCACCTCGCAGTCCGGGTATTCGCGCTTGATGGTTTCGGCCAGCGCGTTTTCGATCAGGGTGCGCACCTTCGGCGCGGTGAGGGTCAGGCGGTTATCGCAGTAGATCGGGCTTTTGATGCCGCTGGCCCAGGTGAACGGCTGTTCCGGGCGCAGGAATACCGCGCCGATGGAAAGCAGAGCCTCCGAAATTTTTTGCTTCATTTCAAAACTCCTCTCGGTTTAATCAACAAATTGTCTGACACATTCGGCATAGGCCGCTGCCGGGTCCGCCGCTTTGGTGATCGGCCGGCCGACCACGATGTAATCGCTGCCCAGCTCCTTGGCCACGGAGGGCGTCGTCACGCGCTTCTGGTCGCCCTTGTCGCCGTCGGTGAAGCGGATGCCGGGCGTGACCGTCAGAAACGGCTTGCCGCATCTGGCCTTGACCGCTTTGACCTCCAGCGGGGAGCAGACCACGCCGTCCAGCCCGGCCTGAGCCGCCGTTGCGGCGTAGTGCATCACGACCTCTTCCATGGGCTTATCGATCAGAATGTCGTTTTTCAGGCTTTCGCCGTCGGTCGAGGTGAGCTGCGTCACGGCAATGAGCAGCGGGCGGGTGCCGTCCGGCCTGGTCAGGCCCTCCAGCGCTTCCCGCATCATCACCGACGCGCCGGCGGCGTGCAGGTTGGTCATGTCCACGTCCAGCCCGGAAAGCACCTTCATGGCCTTTTTGACCGTGGTGGGGATATCATGCAGTTTCAGATCCAGAAAGATCTGATGCCCTCTCGCCTTGATCTCCCGCACGATGTCGGGCCCCTCGGCGTAAAACAGCTCCATGCCGATCTTCACGAACGGCTTGCGCTCGGCAAAGCAGCCGAGAAAATCCAGCGTTTCGCTTTTTGAGGCAAAATCGCAGGCAATGATCACGTCTTTTCCCATCAATGCGCACCTCCGATGATTTCTTCCAATGATTGAATTCCGTATTTTTCCATTTGAACCGGTAAATCCGCGATGATATCGCGGCAGGCGAAGGGGTCGACCAGATTGGCTGAACCGACCTGCACCGCCGTCGCGCCGGCAAGCATCATTTCGATCACGTCTCTGGCCGAGCTGACGCCGCCCATGCCGATGATCGGGATCTTCACCGCGTTATACACCTGCCAGACCATCCGCACCGCCACGGGGAACACGGCCGGGCCGGACAGCCCGCCGGTGGTGTTGGCCAGCAGGGGCTTGCGTTTGTTCAGGTCGATGCGCATGCCCAGCAGCGTGTTGATCAGACTCAGACCGTCCGCGCCCGCTGCTTCGCACGCCTTGGCGATCGCGGCAATGTCGGTCACGTTCGGGCTGAGCTTGACGTAAAGCGGCTTGCGGCACACTTTTTTCACCGCCGCCGTGACCTGCGCGGCGCTTTCGGGCGAGGTGCCGAACGCCATGCCGCCGTTGTGCACGTTGGGGCAGGAGATGTTCAGCTCGATCAGATCCACGTCGTCGCTTTCACTCATTTTTTCACAGCACGAAACGTATTCGTCGATCGAAAAGCCGCTGATGTTGGCAATGACGGGCTTCTGGTAAACCTGCCGCAGCTTCGGCAGTTCTTCGGCGATGACCTTGTCCACGCCGGGGTTTTGCAGCCCGACCGCGTTGAGCAGGCCGCCGGTGCATTCGGCAATGCGCGGGGTCGCGTTGCCGTAGCGCGGCTGACAGGTCGTGCCCTTGATCGAGATCGCGCCGAGGATATTGATATCGTAACAATCGGCGAATTCATAGCCGAAGCCGAACGTGCCGCTGCACGGAATGACGGGGTTGTCCAGCGTTACGCCGCTTAAGCTTACGTTAAGCTTCACCACAGCACCTCCTCGCTCGTCAGTACGGGGCCTTCTTTGCAAATGCGCTTGTGCCCCGTTTTGGTCTGGCAGGTGCAGCCCATGCACGCGCCGAAGCCGCAGCCCATGCGCTCTTCAAAGCTGAGCTGACCAGCGGTCGCGGCCGCGTCGTAAACGGCTTTGAGCATCGGCAGCGGGCCGCAGCAATAATAGTATGTGTAGTCGATCTGACTCAGCGCGGCGGTCGCAAAGCCCTTTGTGCCCGCGCTGCCGTCGACCGTGGTTATATAAACGTCTGCGCCGAGCGCTCTGAACTCGTTTTCATAAAAAACTTCTTCGGCCGTGTTGAACCCCAGAACGACCGAAACCGTTTTGCCCTGCGCGATCAGCTTTTTGGCCAGACCGAACAGGGGAGGCACGCCCACGCCGCCGCCGATGAGCACCGGCCTGTCGCCGCTCACGGCTGTGTCAAAGCCGTTGCCAAGCCCCGTGAGCAGGTCGAGCGTTTCGCCCTTTGCCATGCGGCTCATTTTTTCGGTGCCTTCGCCGACGACCTTATAAATGATCGTGATCTCGTTTTCGTTCACGTCGCACACCGAAATGGGGCGCCGCAGATACAGCCCGTCCAGCGCGATGTTCACA
>CAMJHI010000197.1 GCA_946405475.1 uncultured Clostridia bacterium | reverse complement strand
CGGCTTCGGTCGGCTTTGCGCCGCAGGCGGCGAAGGAAAGCGCCACGATGACCGCCAACATGAGTGCGAGTGCTTTTTTCATGATAATTCTCCTTTTCAAACACGGAAGGCACGGCCGTTTCCCGCCGTACCCTTTAGCCGAGGAAAGTATTTCGGCTACGCTCCGCGCCGCCTATGGTAACCACTTAGCCGCACGGAGTCGGACATTATCATCGTTTCCATCATAGCACAATTAATTGGAAAATAAAAGAACTTTTTATTGAAAATGAACAACTTGTATGATATTATTATCATAGGTGATTGTAATGAAATTTGGTATCATCAGCGTCAGCGACCGCTGTTTTCGCGGCGAACGCGAGGATCAGAGCGGTCCCGCAATCATGCAGTGCGTTCATGCGCTGTCGGAATCGAGCGAATACCGCCTTGTTCCCGATGAAAAACAGATGATTTCTGCCGCTCTGACCGAGCTGGCCGACCGGGAGCAGTGCGACGTGATCTTTACCACGGGCGGCACAGGCTTCGCTCCGCGCGACGTTACGCCCGAGGCGACCAAAGCGGTGATCGAAAAAGAAACGCCCGGGATTAGCGAGGCGATCCGCATGAAAAGTCTGGCTATTACAAGCCGGGCGATGCTTTCCCGCGCCGTGAGCGGTATCCGCGGCAAAACGCTCATTATCAACCTGCCCGGCAGCCCGAAGGCTGTCAAAGAAAGCATTGAGGTCGTGCTGCCCGTGCTGCCGCACGCCGTTGAAACGCTCGGCGGCAACACGCAAAGCTGCGGAGGAGATTACGGCAAATGAGCATCAAATCCGACACACAGGGCTTCGATCTTTCCGGCAAAAACGCCGTGATCGTCGGCTGCGGCGGGCTTGGCACGAACGCCGCCGTGCATCTTTGCGGCATGGGGATCGGCAGGCTTTGCCTGATCGACGGCGACACGGTCGAAGCGCGCAACCTCAACCGGCAGTTTTTTTACACGCCGCAGGATATCGGCCGGCCGAAGTGCGAGCTGCTGGCCGCGCGGCTTTCCGCCTACGCGCCCGATTGTGTTCTTGCGGCCGTGCGGCAGATCATTTCTGCGGCCGATGATCTGTCTGCTTTCAGTGACGCGGATATTTTCATTGCCGCGGTGGATAATCTTTCGGCGCGGCGTGTGCTGAACGATTTTTGCAGGGAAAGCGGCGTTCCGCTGGTCAACGGCGGCATCCACGGCTTTTTCGGTACGGCCTATGCGTATTTGCCCGAGCAAACGCCCGATCTGGCACAGGCCGGTCTTTTAACGGCGGAAAACCCTTCGCCTGTTTCGGTAAGCAGCACGGTCGGCGTGATCGGCGCGCTGCAGGCGCAGCTGGCCGCGCAGCTCCTGTGCGGCGACACACAGTGCGCCGGAAGGCTGTATATTTTTGACAACAACGAGATCCATTCCCTTCAGATTCAATAGAAAGGAGCGTCGGCGATGAAACCATACGACGGCTACATGGGCAAGGCACTGTTCGTTGACCTGACAAACCGCACGCACTCGCTTTTTCCGTGGACGGATGAAGACCGCAGGCGCACGCTCGGCGGCAAGGTCATGGCGGCGGATATCCTGCTGCACCACATCCGCCCCGGCATGAAGGCTTTTGATGAGGATAACTGGCTGGTCGTGACCACCGGCCCGCTGACGGGCTGCGGCTGCCCGAATTCCTCGCGCTTCAACATTTCCACCATTTCTCCGCTCACCGGCATCGTCACCTCGTCCAACTGCGGCGGCGATTTCGGGCTTTGGCTCAAGCGCGCGGGCTATGATGCGGTCATTTTCACCGGCAAAAGCGAAACGCCCGTCACGGTGAGCATTCTGCATAACGACGTCGTGTTTTCCGACGCGTCCGCTCTTTGGGGCAAGACCACCATGGAAACGCAGGAAATGCTGCCTAAGCGCACCGGCAAGCTCGTGATCGGCCCGGCGGGTGAAAACAAGGTGCTCTACGCCTGCGTTTTCTCGAATGAACGCACGGCGGGGCGCGGCGGCGTCGGCGCCGTGTTCGGCGACAAAAAGCTCAAGGCGGTCACCGCCTTCGGCACGGCACTGCCCACGGTGCGCGACCGTGAAAAACTGCGCAAAACCAACGAAAAATGGGTGCACATCCTCAAAACGCATCCGCTGACCGGTCGGCAGCTGCCCAAGCTCGGCACCGCCGGGCTGATCGCGCCGATGCAGGCGCATAAGATCCTCGCCACCAAAAATTTCAGCGCGGGGCGCTTCGACGGGTTTGAAAAGATTTCCGGCGAAGAGCTGGCCGAAAAGCATCTTGTGACCAACGCCGCCTGCACCACCTGCGCCATTCGCTGCGCGCGCATGGTCAAGGTCGACGACAAGGTCGTTAAAGGCCCGGAGCTTGAAATACTCGGTCTGCTCGGCGCGAACATTTTGAACGACGACCTCGAAAAGATCATCCGCTGGAACTACGTGCTCGACGAGCTGGGCATGGATTCCATCTCCGCGGCCGGTACCGTGGCCTTCGCCATGGAGCTCAAAGAAAAGGGCGTGCACGATTTCGGGTTGGAGTTCGGCAAGACCGACAACATTGAAGAAATCTTTGAAAAGATCGCCCGGCGCGAGGGCGAATATGATATGCTCGCCAACGGTTCACGCTGGCTGAGCGAACAATTCGGCGGCAAAGAATACGCGATCAACGCCAAAGGCATGGAACTCGCTGCCTACACGCCGCGCCACGCGGTCGGCCACGGCCTCGGCTACGCCACTTCCAACCGCGGCGGCTGCCACCTCAACGCCGGTTATCTGGTCGTTGTCGAGGGGCTCGGGCTCGACGTGGATGCGCTGACCTATCACGGCAAGGCTGCTCTGGCGATCATGTTCCAGAATCTGATGGAGGCTGTTTCCGCCGGGGGCGAATGCCTGTTCACAAGCTATGCCGTGCTGCCCGGCTTTTTGATCGACAAGCCCAACTGGCCGCTGACCAAGATCATCCTCGCGGCCTTTCCCTACGTCGGCCCGGTGATCAACCTGCTCAGCCATTTCACCAAAGCGCCGAAGATCAACATTCCGCTGCTGCCCGAATCCTACGCCATCAAATACGCCACCGGCCTTCGTTCGACCATGGCGAGCATGCTCACCTGGGGCGCCTACGGCTACAACGCGGAGCGTATGGCCAACGTCATTTTGGGGCAGAAGGCGGACGCCGATCAGCTGCCCGGGCGGCTCACCGACGAGCCGCAGGAACCGAACGACCCGCGCACGAAGGTGCCGCTGGACAAAATGAAGCCCGTTTATTACCGCGCCAGAGGCTGGAAGGACGGCATCCCGAAATGGCACCGTCTGAAGTCGCTCGGCATTCAGATCGACAAATCGGTTTACGACGAAGCGGTGAAGGAGGCGTATCGCTGATGGCAAAGGTCAAGGTCAAACTGTTCGGCGTGTTCCGCGTGGATACGCACACGTCTGAGGTCGGACTGGAAGCGGAAAAGCTGAAGGACGTGTTTCCGGCGCTGCATGACAAGCTCGGCGGCGTTCAGCTTGAAAGCGGCCTGCAGTTTAAGGATGCGGTCATTTATCTCAACGGCGAAAGCTGCCGCAAAAAGTCTCAAAAGCTCGCCGACGGCGACGAGATCTGGCTGCTTTCACCGGCTTCGGGAGGTTAAAGTTATGGCGTTCACCATTCAGGAAGAAAAGTGCGTTGGCTGCGGCGCCTGCGCGTGGGGGTGTTTGTTCGACGTGCCGAAGCTCGACCCGGACAAACCCGTTTACAGAATCGAAAAAGACAAATGCGTCGGCTGCGGGCACTGTGAAAACATCTGCCCCAACAACGCTATCGTTCCCTTGCCCGATCACAGATGGCTCAAAAAGGTGACGATCGACCCCGAAAAATGCGTCGGCTGCACGGTGTGTCAGCACGTCTGCCCCGACAAGGCGCCCGTTGGCGAACGCGGCAAGCCTTTTGAGATCAATCAGGAAGAATGCGATCAGTGCGGCATGTGCGTCGCCCGCTGCCGCCACGACGCGATCATCGCGGAATATTTCGACGCGGGGCATGCGACCAACTGCATCATCAGAAAGAACAGACCCGGATAAGGCCGGCCGGGCAGGATCGCTTCAACTTCCTGCCTGTTGCCACAAGACAAAAAAAGAGAAGACTCGTTGTTGTCCGAAAACGGAAATTCGGATTACAGCAGAGTCTTCTCTTTTATTGTTAGTGCGGCTTTAGTTGAAACCGCTTTGTTACAGGGAGCAGATGATTCGATCAGTACCAGATCCACCCGAAGAGAAGGATGATGATGAGCCACTGCCAGACGGCATATTTGACCGTGACCCGGCACGTGGCTTTGACGGCGGTTCCGTATTGATCCGTGACCGTGCAGGTCACGGTCGACGTGCCGCGCTTTGCGCCGGTCACGCTGCCGCTCGGGTCGACCTTTGCAATGTTTTCATGGGCGGATTCATATTTGACGTCGTACTGCACGCCCTCATCGGCGGTAATGATCGGCTT
>CAMJHI010000196.1 GCA_946405475.1 uncultured Clostridia bacterium | reverse complement strand
TTTCGATCACGATGAAGGAGCTTGCCGCATTGTGGAAGGTTTCGTCCAGAATCCGTTCGCCCTGCACCGAGTTGAGCTTTTCGGGCAGATAGGAAAGGATGTCATAGTTGATGAAGGTGGCCAGATAGCCGAACAGCGAGGGCACGAGCAGCGCCGCCGCGATGATGATGATCAGCTTGGGGTGGCCGGCAATGAAAGCGGCGATTCGTTTGATCATGCGGTCAGCCCTCCTTTTTGATGCATTTGGTGATGATGGAAACGACGCACGGGCGGATGCGGTTGAGATCGTAAGGCGATTCCCCCAGTACGGCCTCGCAGCACAGCCCGCCGAGCATATCGCCCAGCAGGAACAGGTGGATGCGGGCGTCGGTCTCATCCATGCTGACCTCAAAAAACGGGTCGAGCAGGCGGTTCATGTCCTCCTGCGTTTCCCGGTCGCTGCTTTCGCAGTTGGCGCGGCAGCAGGCGGACAGGTTTTTGCAGATGAGCGGCGCGAGCTTCCGGTGCTTGAGCAGGTTGGCAAAGACGCGGTCGAACACAAAGATCAGCTGGTCAGCGGGGGAAAGCGCTTCGGTTTCGCGCTTTTTCTGCAGCTCGTCGAGGATTTCGTGCAGCGCGCTGCGGCTCTGCGCGATCATCATCTGATCGATGAGATCGTGCTTGTCTTTGAAGTAAAGGTAAAACGTGCCCTTGGCCACGCCGGCGGCTTTCACCACGTCGTCCACCGCCGTCATGCTCACGCCCTTGCTTTCAAACAAAGCATATGCGCTTTGCAGCAATCTTACCTTTTTATCCAGTTTTTTCTGCGCAACGGTTGCCATGACGTACTTCCTTTCAAAAAAATGACCGTCGGTCACTTTTTCTTATTATATTCAAAACGGCATTTTCGTCAAGCACATCCGGAAATCGTTGAAGATTTGTAATATTTTATTCGCTTTTTGTGCTGCAACTTTTCTTATCATAATGTAAATAATTTATAAATATTGAAAAATGAACAGATTTTCTCACATAAACACTTGACATACTTGATATTAAGGTTTAATATACATTTGTTATACATATATGGGGTGGTAGCTTCGTCACCCGCAAGATGTATGACCCGCGCCGGACCCCTCTGAACGCACTTTCGGCGCGACATGAAACGATTCCTACTATCAGATTCATTCTCAAATTTAAATCAAGGAGGTGCAAGGTGATTTGAAATTAGGATTGGCGATCGCTTTAATCGTGATTGCGGCTGTTGTGTGCGGCGTTGCCGGGTTCATCCTGGGCGGCATTCACAGGCGCAAGGTCGCCGAGGCCAAGATCGGCTCGGCAGATCAGGAAGCGGCCCGCATCGTCAGCGACGCGCTGGCGCAGGCTGAATCCAAAAAGAAAGAAGCGATCCTTGAAGCAAAAGACGCCATTCACAAAGAGCGTACCATGGTCGAAAACGAGCTGCGGGAACGGCGCACCGAGATCCAGAAGCAGGAACGCCGCATCATGCAGCGGGAAGAATCGCTGGATAAAAAGACCGACAACCTTGAAAAGAAAGAGGAAGCCCTCAACGGCAAGATCAAGGCTGCCGAAGCGCGCTTGGAAGAAGTGGAAACCATCAAGCGCAGCCAGTTTGAAATGCTGGAAAAAATCTCAAATTACACCAAGGAGCAGGCGAGGGATTACCTGCTCAAATCGCTGGAGGACGATCTTGCCGCGGACAAATCCCGCAAGATCCTCGAATACGAACAGAAGCTGCGTGACGAGTGCGACAACATGGCGCGTGAGGTCGTTTCCACCGCCATTCAGCGCTGCGCGGCCGATCAGGTGGCCGAGGCCACGGTTTCCGTGGTCGCCCTGCCCAACGATGAAATGAAGGGCCGCATCATCGGCCGCGAGGGCCGCAACATCCGCACCCTCGAAACCATCACCGGCGTTGATCTCATCATTGACGACACGCCCGAAGCCATCACCCTGTCGAGCTTCGACCCCGTCCGCCGCGAGATCGCGCGCGTCACGCTCGAAAAGCTCATCGCCGACGGGCGCATCCATCCCACGCGCATTGAAGAAATGCACGAAAAAGCCACCCGCGAGGTGGAGCACGCCATCAAGCAGGCGGGCGACCGCGCCGTGCTCGACGCCGGCGTGAACGGCATCCACCCCGAGCTGGTCAAGATCCTCGGCCGTCTGAAATACCGCACCAGCTACGGTCAGAACGTGCTCAACCATTCGCTCGAGGTTTCTTACCTGGCCGGTCTGATGGCCGCCGAGATCGGCGCCGACGTCAAACAGGCCAAGCGCGCGGGCTTGCTGCATGATATCGGCAAGGCACTCGACCACGAGCTGGACGGTTCCCACATCGAGCTTGGTGTGGAATACGCCCGCAAATATAAAGAAAACGAAAAGATCGTTCACGCCATTGCGGCGCATCACGGCGACATCGAAGCAAAAACCGTGGTGGCCTGCCTCGTTCAGGCGGCGGACGCGATCTCGGCGGCGCGCCCCGGCTCCCGCCGCGAAAACGTGCAGAACTACATCAAGCGGCTTGAAAAGCTGGAAGAGCTTACCAGCTCGTTTGAAGGCGTGGAGCGTTCCTTCGCCATTCAGGCCGGCCGCGAGGTGCGCATCATGGTCAAGCCCGAGGTCATCACCGACGACAAAATGCCCCTGCTCGCCCACGAGATCGTCAAGAAGATCGAGGAAGAGATGGAGTATCCGGGTCAGATCAAGGTCAACATTATCCGCGAAAACCGCGCCACCGATTACGCGAAATGATCCCCCAAAAACCACAGGCAGGCAGCCAAAACGGCTGCCTGCTTTTTTCTGTCCCGAATCCCGGTCTTGCCTTGCAAAGTCCCGAAAAAGGGATTGACGAATGACGGATTGGTGCTATAATGGCGCCGGACAGGGCAAAGATCAAACGAAAGGGAGACGATCAGATGAAAAAAACGATCCGTTATGCGGAACCGGCCGGTTATTTCCCGAAAGAAATCAGAAAAGCGGCAAAGCTCGGGGAATATGCGGAGAACGCGCCGAAAGCCGAAACGAACGCGAAAAAAAGAAAACCGAAAGCCGCCCCGCAGCAGAACGGGAAATAACGACACGCCGTCCGATTTTTTGTACGGCTGCCACATGCTTTACCCGGATTGTCCCGACGGCGACGAAGCGCCCGGCGCATGAGGAGCAGGTTGATTCCAACGGGGCGATCATTGCGCGCAGCCGACAAAAAAGAACGCCTGCGCTTCCGGCAGGCGTTCTGTCATCATTCAGTTTATCCGATCAGTTTGAAGCGGTGGCAAGCGAAAAGACCATGGTGACAAATTCCCAAAACCACTGGAACAGATTCAGGACGATCTCCAAAAAGTCCGGTTCGTCCGGTTCCGGCTCTGCGGGCGTGGGTGTCACCGGCTGGGTGGGTTCCTCCGGTGTGGCCGGCTGCTCGGGCGTAGTCGGCTGCTCGGGTGTGGTTGGCTGTTCGGGTGTAGTCGGCTGCTCGAGTGTGATCGGCTGTTCGGGTTCTGTGGGTCGGGCAATATAATCGAGGTAGCAGAAGTCCAGATCGACGTAGTCAGAGCTCATGCCGAAGTAGCTGCCGTTGCCCGCGTCGGAAAATTGCCACACGTCACACGGCGGCAGCTTGGCGGAATAGGGGTTTTCATCCAGGAAGGTGTAGGTTCTCGGCTGCTGCCGGGTCCACCTTGCGACCCACCAGCTATAATCCTGCAGTCTTGACGCGTCCATATAAGCATCAATAAAAGACTGCGACGTGTAGATGCCCGGCTTATACCCGGCCGCGCGGAACATTTCCAGCTCGATCAGCATCAGGTCGGTCAGGGTTTTCTTTCCGAGCGCGATCACTTTTTTGTATTCCACGTCAAGGAACAGCGGCAGATCCAGCGCCTTGCCGCCCAGCGCGTCGAGCGCGCCCTGCGCTTCCTGTCTGGCCTCGGCTTCATCTTCGGCGTACATGAAAACGTAGGCGCCGACCGCAATGCCGTTGGCCACGGCGCCGGCATAGTTCTGGTCAAACTTTTCGTCTTTGCGCAGACCGTAACACCGGATGATGGCAAAGTCGACGTTTCTGCATTTGACGGTGCTCCAGTTGATGTCGCCGTTGTGCTTGGAAACGTCGATGCCGCAGTAAGGCGGTTGTTCGGCCGCCCTCGCTTTCAGCCCGCCGAGATCGGCGGCGGTGAAAATACTGAGCATGATCAGCAGACACAGTGCCGTTGAAAGCAGTTGCTTTATATGATGATTCATAATTCCCTCTCCGTTTGTTCCGGTATTCCGTAAAGATGACGCCGAATACCAACCTGTCAAACCGGCGAAATGACTGACCGATTGCCTCGGCTCTTTCTGTTCTGAGCGGTGTGAAATAATACGATTTCGGAATATTACCCAAAAAAGCAACTCCATTGTATCAAATTATAGTGAAAATTACAACTACTTTAGAAATATTTAATAATTTACCAATTGGCCGGATACAGGGAGAGGTTTATTCAACACAGGGGGCGGTTCTCTGTGTTTCGTGTGTTTCCGGTTTGGTAAACGGAACAGAAA
>CAMJHI010000195.1 GCA_946405475.1 uncultured Clostridia bacterium | reverse complement strand
ACGCCACCAGATCGTATTTATCCCGAAAATGATAGTGAAACGTGGGACGCTCGATCTCCGCCGCCTTGCAGATCTCCGTCACGCGGATCTTTTCGATGGATTTGTGCTTCATCAGTTCCCGCATGGTATCCGCGATCCAGCGCTTTGTCCTTTCGGCCATGTTTTACTCTCCTTTTACAAAATATAAATTCTGTAAGAAATTCTGTCATAATTATAGTTCTGTCAGTTGTCAAAATCAAGCGGTCGGGATAAAATGAAACCACAAACGAAAAGGAGTTGTGACCATAATGAACCGTGTCTGTGAAATTCTGAACATCCAATACCCCGTGATCCAGGGCCCGATGGCGTGGATCACCTCATCCGAACTTGTTGCCGCCGTTTCCAACGCAGGCGGGCTCGGCGTGCTCGGCACGAGCGCAGACTCCACCGAGATCGTGCGCGGCATCCCGGAATCCGTGGAGGAAATGCGCAAGGCGATCCGCAGCACGAAAAAGCTGACCGACAAGCCCTTCGGTATTAACGTGTTCCCGGAAGCGGGCGACCCCTACGGCTTCAGCAAGGCGATGGTCGCGCTGGCCAAGGAAGAGGGCGTGAGGATCCTTGTCGTTGCGGGCGACGTTTCCCCCGACGAGATCAAAGCGTGGAAACAAGACGGCTTCACCGTCATCATGCGCGAAGCGAACCCCACGATCCGCGGGGCGCAGCTTGCCGAAAAAGCGGGCGCGGATATCCTCGTGGCGACCGGCTGCGACGAGGGCGGCTGCATGCCCGGCCTTTCCACCGGCACCACCGCGATCACAGCGCTGTTGGCCGACGCCGTGAGCATCCCCGTTCTTGCCGCGGGCGGTATCGTCAATGAAAAAATGGCAAAAGCAGCGCAGGTTGTCGGCGCGGAAGGTGTCTTCGTCGGCACGCGCTTCATCCTGTCAAAGGAATGCCGCGCGGCGGACGCCACCAAACAGGATATCATGGATACCCACCCCGACGATTTTATCGTCTTCACGCAGTCGAACGGATACGCCAAATGGCGGACCACGCCCCACAAATACGGCAAAGAAGGCTTGGAAGCCAACAAAAACGGCGACATGAACCCGCCCGCCGGCAGCTTCTACTACGGGATGCTCAAGGGCGACCCGGACGCGGGCGTGAACACCGTCAGCAATCTTTCCGGGCTGATCAAAAGCATTGATTCCTGCGATGCGATCGTCAAAGAGCTCGGCGCGCCGTTTATGGAATAAGGAGGCAGCTATGGGTTTTTTGGAGCTTGCGAAAAACAGGTATTCGGAGCGTTTTTTTGACAGCCGCCCCGTGGAGCAGGAAAAACTGGACAGAATTCTGGAAGCCGGTCGTATTGTGCCGACCGCCTGCAACTATCAGCCGCAGAAGTTTTACCTGATCCGCAGTGAAGAAGGCTTGAGAAAACTGAAGACCGTCACGCACTTCCATTACAACGTGCCGCTGATGATCCTTGTCTGCTATGACGCGAGAGAGGTGTGGACGAACCCCGGCGACCGGTATTACCGCAGCTACAATTCCGGCGAGCAGGACGCGTCCATCGCGGCCACTACGATGATGTACGAAGCGGAAGAGCTCGGCGTGCACACCATCTGGATCAGGGGCTTTGATTCCAAAACCGTCGCCGACGTTTACGACCTGCCCGACTGCATGATCCCCGTGATGATGCTGGGGCTGGGATACCCCAACGAAAAAGCAAAGGCCAACGCCTGGCATTACAGGCGAAAGCCCATGGAAGATTTTGTGTTTGAGCGGTAAGGGGTGTTGACGATGCATTTTACCGGAACCGTATACAGAAACCCATACTGGCCGACGTGGCCGCTGCTGGAGATCACGCAGGGCTGTACGCACAACAAATGCAAGTTCTGCACGATGTATCGGGACGTGCCCTTTCGCACGTCCCCCATGGAATGGATCGAGGATGATCTGCGGGAGCTGGCGAAGACAGATCCGGACGCCAGAACGATCCAGCTGCTCTCCGCCAATCCCCTTGTGCTGTCCTACGGCAAGCTGGCCCCGATTCTGGAGATGATCAACAAATATCTGCCGAAGATGGAATATGTCTATCTGGCGGGCAGGGTCACCGATCTCAAAAACAAAACGGTCGATGAACTGAAAAAGCTCAAGGAACTCGGCATGCGGGAGATTTCTCTCGGCGTGGAAAGCGGCGACGATTGGACGCTCGACCGAATCAACAAGGGTTATCATGCCGCCGGTATCCTCGAACAGTGCCGCAAGCTTGAAGAAGCCGGGATCGACTACTGGATGACCTTCCTCAACGGCGTCGCCGGAAAAGAACACAGCCGCGAGCACGCGATCAATTCGGCAACGATCTTCAGCCAATGCAAGCCGATGCTCGTCGGTACCGGCGGGCTGACGCTCTTCCCCGGCACGCCGCTTCTTGAAGAAGCCGAACGCGGCGAGTTCACCCCGCTTTCCGAAAAAGAGATGCTGGAGGAGCTTAAGCTTTTCGTTGAAAATCTCACCTGCGACTGCTCCTTTATCACCCACCATACAGTCTCCGGCGTGAACCTGACGGGGCCGAACTTCCTTGCCCGCAAGGAAAAAATCGTCGCCGCGCTCGACCGTGAGATCAAGCAAGGCGACCTTGACCATATGGCGGCAATCCGCGCTAACAAGCGGTCATTGTGATGAAAAGCGAACAAAAACGGATCCCCTTTTCGTCAAAAATCGGGCTGAATCAAGTGAAATCCGGCTTCGGAGCGGTCGATCGGCTGCTTCGGAGCCCTGTTTTTTGTTTTCAGCGGCAGAAATCGCCCGAAACCGCTGGTGGTCTTTTTGCGTTTATTGCGGCGCCATATCGGACAGTTTTCTTTGAAGGACTTCGGAAAGTGGTCCGTTTATTGCGGCGCCATATCGGACAGTTTTCTTTGAAGGACTTCGGAAAGTGGTCGCGGAAAAAGTGGTCGCGGAAAATGGAAGTAAAGTTATATTTACGGTACCTGCATACTGTATCCGGCTTGTAAGCCGCAGTAATCAGTTATACTGATGAATTGTTCCGCCGTTGTCTTCGTCCCTGTCGATCATGTGCTGTATTCATCCGGCAGATCAAAAAGAAATCCGAACATTCAACCGAGGCGTTGACCTGCGCAGTCCCTCTTCCTTTTTCTTCACGATATCATGTTTATCCTGACCTTTAATCACCGGAACCTCTGCAAAAGATGAATGCCTGACCATCTTCGCCCGCCGGGATCGGCGGTGTACTTTTTTCGTTGGCTGTGATATAATGAATGCAACAAAACAGGAAAAGGCAGACAGATGGAACAGTTACGGTTATTTCCGGCACAGAGCGGCGACCCGAGGCCGCCCGCGGTTGTTCAATGGAACCTGTGGCACGGCTGCACGAAGGTTTCGGCCGGGTGCAAAAACTGCTACGTGTACCGGCGGGATGAGAGCGTCGGGCGCGACCCGACAAAAGTGGAAAAAACGCAGAGCTTCGATCTGCCCGTGCGCGTGCTGCCTGCATGTGCACGCCAAAGAACAGCAACGATCTGAGAACGCGATGGGAAAGGCCGACGTAAGTCTGTTTTTAACTTTTTATATACTCTTTCACGTGCGGCCTTTCCGGAAAAGCCTCATAGAAAGAGATACCGAATGAACGGAGGAAACAGCATGAATACGGCGAAAGATAAGCTCCTGTATCAGGGGCACGGCAGTCTGCGGATCACGACCGCCGACGGAAAGGTGATCTACCTTGACCCGTATGCCGGCGGCGGATATGAACCGGCGGCGGATCTGATTCTGATTACCCACGGGCATTCTGACCACACGGCCACAGAAAAAATCAAAAACCGCAATCCCGGCTGCCGCATCATTTCGTGGAAGGAAGCCCTTGCGGGCGGCCGGCACAACGTCTTCGAGCTTGGATTTGTGACAGTGGAAGCCGTGGAAGCAGGATATAACCGCAACCACAACGTGAAAGAATGTGTGGGATATGTCCTCACACTGCCGAGCGGCGTCTGTGTTTATGCCGCAGGCGACACGAGCGAGACCAAGCAGATGCCCCGCCTCGCGGAAAAGAATATTGACTACGCGCTGTTCTGCTGTGACGGCATTTACAATATGGATCTTGCCGAAGCGGCGCACTGCGCGGCGCTTGTCGGCGCCAAGCGCAATATCCCGTATCACATGGCGCCGGGCAAGTTGTTTGACAGAGCACGTGCCGAACAGTTCAACGCCCCCGGCCGCTTGATCGTTGCCGACGGCGAAGAGATCGAGCTGAGCAGACAGTAAACGGCGAGGCAAATCATGATCCAAAAAGTCGAAAACCTTTCTGCGGAACAACTGGCACAGATCCGGAAAAATATCGGAGAGGCGTTTGTTCCCAACGAGCTCTTCCATAACTGGGGTTCGGAAGCCGAACGGCACGACCTTGTTCTGCAATATATGTCCATCTATGTGGATTACGTCTATCGCGCCGGGGAATTGTATGCGAACGAGGATCTGACCGGCTGCATCGGTCTGGAGGATTCGGCGCATGCGCCGGTATTTCCCGGGATCAGGATGATCCTCCAGCTGTTTGCGGC
>CAMJHI010000194.1 GCA_946405475.1 uncultured Clostridia bacterium | reverse complement strand
AGCTTCAAATCGTTTTGAGCAGCTTCACGTATTTCCCCTGCTCGTCCTCGCCGAGGAACAGCACCTTGTCAAAGCCGCTGTCGATATACAGCTTCAGCGCGGCGTAATTGTCCAGATCGACGCCGATGGTCAGTTCACGGTACCCGAGCTCTTTGGCCTTTTCGGTCACGAAAGCGACCAGCGCGCGGCCGATGCCCTGCCGCCGGTATTCCCGTTTGACGATCAGGCGGGAGACATAAATGCGCCGGTTCGGGATCGTGTAATCCGGGTCGTTCTTCTCCTTCACCAGCGCGATCTCACCGAGGAAAGCGCCGTTTTGTTGATAAACCCAGATCATACGATTGCCGCTTTTCAGTTCCGTCAAAAACTGTTCGGCCAGTCCGGCGTGCTTTTTCATATCCCAGATATTGCCGCATTTTTCATAATCTTCGATTTTCAATAATTCGATGCTCATATGATCTTCTCTCAACGAAACAGGGCGGCGCAAAGGTACCCTCGCGTCGCCCCTGATATGCTTATTTTGCCTGCTGACTTGCCTGATACCGTTCGACCACCTTGCTGCGGATGACCTTGCGGGTGGAGTTGATCTCAAACGGCGTGGTGGAGATGAACAGATCCTTTGCGCGCTTGTAGCCGGGCAGCTGCCGGTTGGCGGCGTCGAAATCGGCCTTGAGCTGTTGGCGGACCTCCTCTTCCGTTTTGTCGGGGAAATCATTCAGGTCGATTTCCATGGCGGCGACGATGATGCCCTCCCGGATGCGCTTGCGGGTGATGTCGGTGTCGAAGATCACGACCTCATGCACGTAGTCGATGTGCTCCATAAAGAAGCTCTCGACCTCTTCGGGGAAGACGTTTTTGCCGTTGTCGAGCACGATAAGATTCTTTTTGCGCCCCACGATATACAGGCGGCCTTCTTCATCCTGCCGGCCGTAGTCGCCGGTTTTGAACCAACCGTCCTCAAACGAGGCGGCGGTGGCGGCTTCGTCTTTATAGTAGCCCTTGGTCACGTTTTCGCCCTTGATCCAGATTTCGCCCACGCCCGCGGCGTCCGGCTCATGGATCATATATTTCGCCTTGGGGAACGGATAACCGGCGCAGTCCGGACGGGTGCGGCAGTCGAGGTTGAGCGTCACGGTGGGCGAAGCCTCGGTCAGACCGTAGCCGTTGTAGATGCGGAAGCCCATATCGCACAGGCATTTGACGTATTCCACGCGGGTCGGCGCGCCGCCGCAGGAAAACGTGGGGAACTTGCCGCCGAATTTTTCGGCCACGGAGGCGAACAGCTTGCGGCGCACGTCGATGTGCAGCTTGTCAAGCATGAAGTTGCTGATTTTCAGCGCCTTGCGCAGCACCTTGTCGCGCCCGGTGGCTTCCGCCGTGCGCCAGATGGTGTTGTAAATGGTGTCGACCACCAGCGGCACGACGGCCATTGCGTCCGGCTTGAAGAGGTTGAGGTTGGAACGGAAATTTTTGAGGGAATCGTTGATGTAAATGACCGCGTTCATATAAAGCGCGGTGAGCACGTTGCCGCTGAGCTCATACACGTGGTTCATCGGCAGGAAGGAGAGCGAGGAATATTCCGGCGCGATGCTTTCCAGCACGCCCTCGGCGTTCTGCGCCAGGTTGCCGTGCGAGAGCATGACGCCCTTGTTCGCGCCCGTGGTGCCGGAGGTGAAGATGATGGCGGCCATGTCTTCCTTTTCGACCTTGGCGTCAAGGTAGGCTTTTTCGCCCCCGTCGAGCAGCGCCTTGCCCTCGGCGATCAGATCGGCCAGCGACAAAATGCTGCCGTCGCTCTCGCCGTTGAGCACGATGCCGATCGTGTCGGGGTGTTCGGCCAGATGATACTTCGCCGTTTCGGCGTGCTTTTTGCTGAAAAAGACGATCTCAACGTCGCCCTTTTGGAACAGACCGGAAATATCGGCCTTGGTCAGTTCTTTATCCACCGGCACAGCCACGCCGACGCCGCCGGTCACGGCAAAAAACGCGGTGACCCAGGCGTAGGAGTTTTCGCTGAGGATGCCGAAATGCTTGCCCTTGAGCCCGCGGTGAAGCAGCGCGGTGCCCAGCGCGATGACGTCGCTGCGAAAATCGCGCACGGTGTGTTCAATGATCTGATCCTTGTTCTTTTCCACCATGCACAGCCGGTCGCCGTAGATCTCCATGCGGTCAAACAACTGCCGCAGAGTGAGCAGCTCGCCCGTCATATGCACCTCGTGCCGCAGACGCGCCAATTCTTTCTTTTCTTGCTTGGTCAGTTCCATTTTTCTTTCTCCTTCGCCGATGTGTAATGAAGCACAATTCAAGATATTATACCACTTTTTCTGTTTTCTTTCAAGACTTTTATTCCCATTATTCCATAATTTCTTCACAAAAAAGCCATATACCGCTCATAAACGGTACATGGCTTTTCGTTTTATCGGTTTTTGGGATCCTGACCGCTGAGCCTTGCCATCAGGCCGCCGCTTTTTTTCGCCTTTTTGGGCTTATAGGGGGGCGGATTTTTGAGCAGCTCCACCGACTTTTTGCCGGCGCCGGAGGCCAGGAATTTGTTGACGCGGATGACCGGCACGGGGAGGTCGTCGCACATATAATCGATGCAGTTGGCCAGCAGGTTCTGGTCGTTGTTCATCTGCCCGAGCAGGGTCACGACGATGAGGCTCTGGGTTTCGTTCGTGGCGTCGAGATAGATCTCGTTGAGCAGGTTGAACAGCTTTTTCATCTTGGCGGGACTGTTTTCTTTGATCGTGGCCAGAATGGCCGCGCCGCAGCCCTGCGCAAAGAATTCCTCGGGCAAAAACTCGCCGTATTTGTTGATGTTGGCGTTGTAGGCCTCACGGTATTCCGGATAGATCGACGCCGTCAGGCGGTTGGCCAGCGTGTTGGCGTCGTAAAACACCTGCCCGCTGCGCGCCGCCGCTTTGGACACGGTCTTGGGCGCTTTCACCCGGGGGGCGGAGGTGGGCTTGCAGTATTTGGCCATCACGGTGTCGGACACTTCGCCGCTGATGGAATTCACGTCGGTCTCGTCGCAGGTCTCGGGGTCAAGGAGCGAGACCGAAACGGTTTTGTAATCGACAAATTCGCCGTTGTCGTCCACGGTTTCGGACAGCAGGAACGTCAGCCGCTTGTCGAAATAATCCAGCCGGATGGCGCCGCCTTCGCTTTTGTAAGCCAAGCGGTAGCCCAGCCCGTTGTCGCCCGTGCCCACGGGCGCTTCCCCCTTGGCCGTGCCTTCGGGCACGACGGGCGCAAAGCCCGCTTCCTGCATGGTCAGCGCAAGAGAGGAATAGATTTTTTCCATGGCCTGTCTGATATCAAGCATAACAAAAAGTGCATCGGTCAAGCCGATACGGCTCCTTCATAATTTAGCAGTTTGTAATTATATCATAAAGGAACGGTTTTGTCCAGCTTTATTTATGAGCGCGTGTCATTTCCTTGCGCACCGGCGGCACGAGCGAGATGAGCAGCACGGCGCCGACGGCGGTGATGACGGTTTCCGGCACAAGATAAATGGCGTTGTAGATCGCGGAATAGATCACCGCGAGCAGCTGCGGGTGGGCAGCGGTGCGCTGCATGATGCTTGAAGAGAAGGAGTTGACAAAGGCCTCTGTGAAGAACCATTCCGCATAGCTGCCGAAGAAGATGTAGCCCGAGATCAGGTGGCAGAGATAACGCGCAAGGCCGGCGACCACACAGCCGAGCGCAAACGCAGCGGCGTGGTTTTTGATTTTGCCCTTGAAGAGCCCGGCCAGCCCCAGCATGGAAAACGCGGCCAGATAGTCAAAGAACAGGATGCCGACCACGGCGCCGACCGATTGCCCGGCAAACGCGCTCGTCATCGTCGCGCCCAGAACAGCCTGAAGCACGCCGTAGACCAGGCCGGTCATCAGCCCCCACGGCACGCCGTAGGTGTAGCCGATGACCATGACGGGCAGCATGGAAAACGCCGTGATGCTGCCGCCGGTGGGGAATTCAAACACCTTGATCAGGGACAGGATGACGCCGAGCGCGAGCATGATGCCGGTCAGCGCCAGACGTTTGGTTTGGTTGGTTTTGGTTGCCATAACGATCACCTCAAAAAAGTTTTTTGATGCCGATTGGATCGGCTGCGGTAAACGTCGGTTCACTCGGGGGCGTGCAGGCTGGCGGGAGGATTTTTCGACGAACGAAGCAAAAAACGCAGGCAATCCTTGGTGGATTGCCGAGTATTTTGGCAAGTCGCGGCGGAAAATCAACCGTCAGGATGCATGTCAACGATTGAATCGGCGTTTACCATAACAAAAAAATCGCCGAAGGAATCCATTCCTGCGGCGAAATAACATCGTGTTGGGCGATTCCTACGCCGGCATTACCCGGATCAGGTTCATGGGTCACACGCTCATCAGCGCGACTCTCAGCCGATTTCATCAGCTCCCCGTCGGCTATTCTTTTGTTGCTCCATAGCTTACACCCAATGAAAGCGTTTGTCAAGGGCGAAGCGCAAAAAAAGAGCGGGATTTGAACGATCCCGCTCCCTTTTTTATTTGGTTGTGGTTCAGATCACGGTCTTGACGGCGTTCACCAGCGCGGCGGCGAAGGCCTTATCAATTTCGGACAGTCTCCCCTGCCCCTTGAC
>CAMJHI010000193.1 GCA_946405475.1 uncultured Clostridia bacterium | reverse complement strand
TCCCTCCGGTTCGCATTCGCTCACCACCTCCCTTTACACAAGGGAGGCTTGGCGACCCTTCATTGCGCCTTTCGCCTTTCGCCTTAAAAAACTATCCGCTGACAACCGGCTTCCATTTAATCCTGCTTGAGGATGCGGCTGAGGAAATCCTTCGTGCGCTGCGCTTTGGGCGCGGTGAAGATTTCTTCGGGCGTGCCCTGCTCCACAATGACGCCGTCGGCCATGAAGATCACGCGGTCGGCCACGTCGCGGGCAAAGCCCATTTCGTGCGTGACGACCACCATGGTCATGCCCTCCTGCGCGAGCTCCTTCATGACCTGCAGCACCTCGCCCACCATTTCGGGGTCGAGCGCGGAGGTCGGCTCGTCGAACAGCATGATGTCGGGGCTCATCGCCAGCGCGCGGGCAATGGCAACGCGCTGCTGCTGGCCGCCGGACAGCTCGTGCGGGTAGGCGTCGGCCTTGTCGCTCAGCCCGACGCGCTCAAGAAGCTGCATGGCTTTTTCCCGCGCCTGCGGCTTGGTCAGCTTTTTCAGCTCGACCGGCGCAAACATGATGTTGTGCAGTACGGTCTTGTTGGAAAACAGGTTGAACTGCTGGAACACCATGCCGATGGATTCGCGGATCTTGTTGATGTTCTGTTTTTTATCGGAAATGGCGAAGCCGTCCACCTCGATGGTGCCGGCGGTGGATTCCTCCAGCCGGTTGAGGCAGCGCAAAAAGGTGGATTTGCCCGAACCGGACGGCCCGATCAGGCACACCACTTCGCCTTCTTTGATTTCAAGGTCGATGCCTTTCAGTACCTCCAGCTCGCCGAAGCTTTTATAAAGCCCGGTCACTTTTACCTTGTCAGCCATCGTTCACCCTCTCTTCTTTTCGTAATTCAGCTTCTTCTCGATGAGCCGGGAGGCCACCATCAGAAGGGAGATCACCACCAGATAGTAGGCGGCCACGGTGATGTAGGTCGGGAAGAACTGGTAGGTGGAGCCCACGTAGACCTTGGCCTGATTGACCACGTCCGCCAGACCGATGACCGACAGAATGGAGGAATCCTTCACGGTGATGATGAACTGATTGACCAGCGAGGGGATGCAGATTTTGAACGCCTGCGGCAGAACGATCTTCAGCATGGTGCGGAACTGGCTCAGGCCGAGGCTGCGCGCGGCCTCGATCTGCCCGACGCTCACCGCCGCGATGCCGCCGCGGAAAATTTCGGACATGTAGGCGCCGGCGTTGAGGCTCAGCGTGATCAAACCGGCGGAAAACGGGTCGATCTTGAACCCGGGCACAAACATCTGGATGACCTGCGGGAAGGCGAAAAACACCAGAAAAGCCTGCACGATCATCGGCGTGCCGCGGATGCACCACACATAAGCGGCGGCGATGGCGCGGGGCACGATGAAGCGCGCCCGGCCGAGGAAGCAGGTGATCAGCCCCACGACCAGCCCGATGGCGATGGCCAGCAGAGAGATCACGATCGTGTTTTTCAGTCCCTCCAGCAGCATGGGGGTCGCGTTTTTGAATACAGTTGCAAAATCCATAAGCTCACTCTTATCAAAAGAGCCGCTTCCGGCACGTTGCCACCGGAAGCGGCCTTGTCATTTCGTTATTGGTTCGGCCGGATCAATAGCCGTATTTTTCAAGGATCTTGTCGTATTCGCCGCTTGCCTTCAGGTTGGCCAGACCGGCGTTGAACATGGTGATCAGCTCGGGGTTGGCGCCCTTCTTGACCGCAAAGCCGTAGTAGCCGGGGTTCACGACCTCGCCCACGGTTTTCAGCGCGATGCCGTCGTTCTTGATCGCCCAGCCGATCACGGAGAAATCTTCAAAGCAGGCGTCGGCGTTGCCGTTGACCACGGTCTGATACATGGTCGGGCTGTCCTCGAAATACTGAATGGTGAAGCCGTACTGCGCCTTGATGCTTTCGGCGTAATCGGTGCTGGTGGTGCCTTTTTTGGCGGCGACGACCTTGCCCTTGAGATCTTCCACGGAAGAAATGGCGCTGTCTTTGCCGACCACGAGAATGGAGCCGTCTTCAAAATAGCCTTCGGAGAAATCGAAGGTCTTCTGACGTTCGGGCTTGATGGTCATGCCGGCGATCATCGCGTCGGCCTGACCGGCCTGCACGGCGCCCATGGCGGCGTCGAAGCCTTCGTTCTTCATTTCATAAGCAAAGCCCTGATCCGCGGCGATGGCGGCGAGCAGCTCCATATCGACGCCGACGTATTTGTTGGTGGCGGTGTCGAGGAATTCAAACGGAGCAAACGCGTTGTCGGAGTAAATGACGTAGGTTTTGGCGGGCTTGTTGGCGTTGGTGTTGTCGGCGGGTTCGTCGGCGGTTTTGGCGCCGCAGGCGGCAAAGCCCACCGCCATGATGACGGCAAGCGCGAGCGCAAGAATACGAACAGCAATTTTCACAAGGGATTCCTCCTGTTACGTTAAATTTTTGCCTATTATAACATAGAAATCGAAGTGCTGTCAACTTTTCAACAGAAATACGAAAAATGTTAACAATTCGTCAATAATAGCGGTTGAGCGCCACCACGCGGCCCAGCACGGCCACCTCGGGCACGATGATCGGCTCATAGGCGTCGTTTTCGGGCTGCAGGCGGAAATGCCCGTTTTCTTTGTAAAACGTTTTCACGGTCGCTTCATCGCCGATGAGCGCCACCACGATTTCGCCGTTGCGCGCCACGGGGGTGCGTTCCACAATGACGATGTCGCCGTCTAAAATGCCGGCGTTGAGCATGCTTTCACCGCGCACGCGCAGGGCGAACAATTGCTTGTCGGCCGAGGCCAGCCCGCCGGAAAACGGCAGATAGCCCTCGATTTGCTCCACCGCCAAAATGGGCGCGCCGGCGGTGACGGTGCCGAGAATGGGCACCTGCTTGACGGATTCGTTCTGACCCACGATGCGGATGGAGCGCTTGAGCAGCGGATCGCGCACGATGAGCCCCTCGTTTTCGAGCGCGTCAAGGTTGGCCTGCACCGAAGAGGTGGATTTGAGGCCGACGTTCGCCCCGATTTCGCGCACCGAGGGGGGCACGCCGCAGGAAAGCCGCTCGAGCAAAAACTCATAAATTTTTTGTTGGGTTTCGTTGAGCATGATCAAACCTCCCGAAGAACATGAATTTACGATCCGAACAAATGTATTGTAGCACATCTTTTTCAAAAAAGCAAACATTTGTTTTGCTTTTTTCGGAATTTTTTCAAATGCCCTTGAATTTTTTCAAAAAACGTCTAAAATTATAATCAATTATAAAATCTTTCAGGAGGTATCCTTATGCCCGCAGCACTCGGTATTTTTCTCACAAAAGTTTTGGCGGCCCTGATGGCCTTTATTTCCGTGGCGGTCAATCCCTTTGCCGCGTCCCGTCAGCTGCCCGCCGCGCCCGACGATTTCAAGCCGGTGCTGCGCTTTGCCGTAGCCAGCGACGTGCACATTCAGGTGGATGATCAGACGGACGACAGCCAGCCGGAGCGCATTCGTCTGGCGCAGTTCATCAACAAGGCTTACGAGCTGGCCGAATCGTCGAACACCGGCTACAACAAGCTTGACGCGATCTGCTTTGCCGGCGACATGGCCAACCAGGGCCTTGACGAAGAGGCTGAGATCTACATCAACATCTGCAAAGCGAATCTCCGCCCCGGCACGCAGCTGCTCAACGTGCTGGGCAACCACGACCAGTTCAAGGGCGCCGACACCGCGCTGACCCGCTTTGAAAAAATCTTTGACGCGCCGCTGAATTACAACGTGGTCATCAACGGCTTCCACCTCATCGGCGTTTCGTATTCCACGCAGAAGGATTACAAGGCCGACGGCGTGAAGACCTGGCTCGACACGCAAATCAAAGAAGCCGTTGCCGAGGACAAAACCAAGCCCGTGTTCGTGTTCCAGCACCCGCATCCGTTCGCCACGGTTTACGGCAGCGTCAACTGGGGCGACTTCACCACCGCCACCGTCTACAACAAATATTCGCAGGTGGTCGTGTTCTCCGGCCATTCGCATTACCCCATGAACGACCCGCGTTCGCTGTGGCAGGGCAGCTACACCTCCATCGGCACCGCGTCGCTGAGCTATTTTGAAATGGAAAAGGATATGTTCGCCGGTCAGTTCCCCGACGGGTATGAGCAGGCGGCGCAGTTCCGTCTGGTCGAGGTGGACGCCCAGGGCAACACCCGCGTGCGCAGCTTTGACCTGATCACCGATTCGTTCTTCGGGCTGGATTATTACCTGACCGATTTCAACAAAAAGTCGAAGTTCGCCTACACCTCGCGCAACATGATGAAGCTCGACAAAAACCCCGCCTTTGCCGCCGGCGCGGCCGTTGACGCTTCCGTCAACGATGAGGGCAAGGTCTGCCTGGATTTCCCCGCGGCGCAGGATAACTTTATCGTGCACGATTATAAAGTCACCGTGACCAACCGCTTCGGCCTCCCCGTCTGGTCGGGCAGCGTCATGTCGCATTATTACCTCATCAACTACGGCGATGCCGAGCACCTTTGCCTGGATGAGTTCACGCCCAAGGCCGGTTCTTACAAGGTCACCGTGCGCGCCCAGAACGCCTACGGCGGCGTTTCCCGCGCCATCACCGGCGAGCTGACGGTAGGATAAATCGGAATTTTGCGCGCTCGACGCGCGTAAAATTCCGGTCGATATACGCCTG
>CAMJHI010000192.1 GCA_946405475.1 uncultured Clostridia bacterium | reverse complement strand
TTATTGCAGTAAGTCTGAAAATACGAAAAACGGTGATTGGCGGCCATTTCTGAACAGAAAAAACATTCGCCGTCAAAAGCCTTGAATGCCGACGCGCCCGGCCATCTCGTTGCGGATGAGGATCAGACAGTCATACAGCGCCTGATCGTCAAGGTCGGTCAGCTCATCATCGGCCGCGTCAAATCGCTCGTTCAGCGCCGCGACGAAATCATAACTTGCGGCGTAACGGCGAATGAAGCCGATCGCTTTTGCGCGGTCAAACGGCCTGCCCTTACGCACGGCGAGGGTGAAATGATCGATATCGTCGATTTCGTTGAACAGTTGCAGATCGTACATGTCTTGCCTCCGTTACAGCACGCGGATGTTATACTTGCTGCCGCCCTCGAAATAATCGGGGTCGCGGAACGCCTCTTTGCCGAGCAGGTCGATCAGGTAGAGCATTCGCGTGCGCACCTCGCCCGTTTCATACAGGTCGATGACGCGCCCGCCGCGCAGATCGTCATGCGCCGACATATCGTAGCCGAGCGCGCCGTCGAGCGCCATGGTGATGTCGCAGTATTCGCCCTGCAGGGTGTTCAGGTGGTCGTGACCGGCAAAAAAGCCTTTGATATCGCCCCGCTGCAGCGCAAAGGTAAACAGTCCGGAATTGAACAGCGTGGCTTCCAATCGTTCCCGCTGCATGCCTACGGCGTTCGTCTGTTCCGGGTTCTGGTGAACGTAAAGAAACTCGGGCAGCATGATATGGAAAAACATAATGCCCGGCGTCACACGGCCTTCTTCGCGCTCAAACCGACAGGAATGCTCGTAATACCACGCCACCTGATCGGGGTAGGGCATGGACTGATTGATGATCAGATCGGGCGTGTGCGGCAGCGAAATGAGCGTATCCTGAGGCAGATGAAACGTCTTGTTGGCGTCTTCGTGCCCGCGGTGGGAATCCATTGCCCACAACCGATAGGCGACACGGGAACCGTCGCTTGACAGAATGGGGATGATATAGTTGCCGACGCCGCTGATCTCCTCCGGCCCTTTTTCGCCGCAAAAGCCTTCAATGCTTTCATAAATCTCCATTTCCTCGGCAAGGTCGAACCCGTATTCGCGGTCGTGGTTGCCGAAAACGGCCGCCCACGGCAGACCGCGCTTGAGGATCGGTTCGATGATCCGGCAGAAATAAGGGCGGATCTCTTCTTTGTTCGGCTTGATCAGCACCTGATCGCCGCCGAGCATCACAAAATCGGGTCTGCTTTCCGCGATCAGCGCTTCAAGCCCCTGCGTCAGCTTTGGGCTGCAGTTTTCGCCCGCGTGAAAATCGGAGACCATCAGCACGCGGAACTTGCCGTTTTGATGAAAACGAAGCTGCGGTTTGTTCATGTTGACTCCTTGTCGTTAGGGAAACGCTGATTAAATCAGAGCGTGCGAGGGAGCGAGAGATTTTTTCGTCAGATTGTGCAAAAAAGCCGCCGCTTTGCTGACGCAAAGCAAGGATTTTTGGTGCAATATGATGGGAAAAGATCCGCTCCATCGTGCGCTTGTGATTTATTCAGTGTTTCCTTAGGTTTCATCCAGTTGGACGCCTTTGAACGGAAGATAAAGATGCGACTGGTCGTTGTGATAAACCAGCACGGTGTCGCCGTAGCGGTTGCTGCCCTTTTCGTAAAATCGGATCTTGGTCAGCCCCGTGTTGCCGTTGGAAAAGTCGAACGGCAGGTCGGTCGTCAGCCCGAGGGCGGCAAAAATCAAAAACGTGTTGAAGCAGGCGTGCGCCGCCACCATCACCTTTTCGCCGTGCTGAAAGCGGTCGAGCAGGTAACCGATCATTTTTCGCCCTCTGGCCAGCCGTTCTTCATCGTCGTTTGTTTCGTCGCAGTAGACCAGCCGCTCAAAGCCCTCCGCGCCGGGGGCGAGGCAGGTGTTCGGGTAAGTCTTTTGGATTTCTTCCAGCGTTTTGCCGGGCGGGTCGCCCGTGCCGCATTCGCAGAACAGCGGGTGCAGCTCCAGCACATGGCTGCCGTTTTCCGGCTGCTGCGTGACCACGGCGTAGCCCGTTTCGGTCGCGCGGGAATAGGGTGAAGCGATGACGCAGTCGAGCGGGATCTCCGAAAACCGCTTGCCGAGCAGATCGGCCTGCTTTTGCCCCAGCCCGGTCAGCTTCGGGTCCCATAGATCATCCTCGGTCGGCTCACAGCCTTCGTAGCCGACGTTGCCCTGCGACTGTCCGTGCCTGACAAGGTACAGCTCCAGCTTCAGAATGGGTTCATTTGCCATATTAGCTCCTTAAAACAATCCGATATCCGCCTGCACGGCATAGCGCAGCAGCTTGATCGGTGAATGACCGCACAGGTCAAAATAGGTGAGCGTATAAGTGTGGAAGGCGGCGGGTGCGGCTTCGTTGAGCACAAACACGCGCACGCCGCGCCCCGTATTGCCGTAGCAGCGGAACGACGCGCCGGGGCTCTGGATGACGCGAACGCCGTCGACCACGCCGTCAAAATTGTTGATGTGGTGGTGACTGAACACGGCGGCGCACACGTCGCCCTGCGCCTTGATCGCGTCAAACTGGCCGTTGTTTTCCTGATAGCCGAAGCCCGGTTCACATTGTCGGCCGGTCGCTTTGGCCGGATCGAGCCGGACGGCTTTGTCTTTTGCATAACGTACCGCGCCTTTGTCGCCCGGCTTGCATTCGAGCATCAGGCGGCGGATCTCCGGGAACGGGATGTGCTGAAACAGCAGAGAGGGGAGAGGCTGACCGCCGTTTTCCGCCTTCAGCTCGTTGCTGCGCGCGACGTACCAATCCACTTCTTCTTTCGTCACGCCCGTGTGACAGCGGTCGGTTTCTTTGTCGTGCCAGGCCGTATCCAGCAGCCAGAGGTTGAACAGCTTCTTTTCGCCATTGGAAGACCAGATCGGCACCGTGTAGTTGCCCACAGGCGTGTCTTCGTCGGAAAACACGAACTGATCATACGCCCGGTAAAGCTCCAACTGTTCCGCTTTGGTCAGCAGATTCATGTCGTCATGGTTGCCGAAGGTCATGGCAAAGGGAATGCGCCTCTGCTCCGGCGGGTCGAGAATGACCGCCAGCGCTTTTTTCATCCTTTGCCGCGTCAGCTCTTTGCCTGAGCCGATCTTTTTCGTGCCGAAGCGCGCGTCGAGCAGGTGGTTGCCCAGAATATTGTCGCCCGTGAACAGGATCAGGTCGGGGTTGATCTTCTCATACGCGGCGTCGAGCATGTCCAGCATCGCTTTGCGCGGGAAGGGAAGATCCTGCGCGTCAGCGACCTGAAGAATGGTAAACTGTCCGTTTTGGTTGAATTTCAGTTGACGTGTCATATCAGAAGCGATTGTCAAAAATGCGGGTGGATTTCTTTTCACTGCGGGGCAGGTCGCCGATGGCAACGCCCTTGGGCACGATCTTCAGCCCGACCTTGGTTTTGAATTCTTCGGCGACGGCTGACTCGACCTCATCCTGCTTCGCGCCGTTTTCCATTTCAAAGAACAGCGTCATGATGTCGCGCCCGTTGAGGTGGTCGATCATCACCTGATATTCGCTGCTCACACCCTTGACGTTTCGCAGCACGTCCTCGACCTGACCGGGGTAAATGTTGACGCCCTTCACCTTGACCATGTCGTCGCTGCGCCCGATGATGCGCCCAATGCGCGGAAATTCGCAGCCGCAGGAGCATTTTTCCGGCACGATGAAGCACAGATCGTGCGTGCGGTAACGGATCAGCGGCGCGCCCTGCTTGCGCAAAGTGGTGATGACGATCTCACCGATCTTGCCGTCGGGCACGTTTTCGCCGGTTTTGAGGTCGATGATCGCCAGATAAATGAAATCATCCAAATAGTGCATGTGTTCTTCTTTTTCGCAGTTGATGCCGATGCCGGGGCCGTAGATCTCGGTCAAACCGTAAATGTCATACAGCTCCACGCCCAGCTCGTTGGCGATGCGGGCGCGCATTTTATCACCCCAGCGCTCGGAACCGATCACGCCCTTGCGCAGCTTGATCTGGTCGCGGATGCCGCGGCGCTCGATCTCCTCGGCCAGCAGCAGCGCATAAGAGGAGGTGGCGCAAAGCACGGTGCTTTGCAGATCGATCATCATTTTCAGCTGCTTGTCGGTGTTGCCGGGCCCCATGGGGATCGCCATTGCGCCTAGCAGCTCACAGCCGAGCTGGAAGCCGATGCCGGCCGTCCACAGCCCGTAGCCGGGCGTGATGTGGATGCGGTCTTTGCTGGTGATGCCGGCCAGACGGTAGCAGCGGGCGAACATCATTGCCCAGTCGTCAACGTCCTGCTTGGTGTAGGGGATGATGATGGGCGTGCCGGTCGTGCCGGAGGAAGAGTGGATGCGCACCACTTCTTCATCGGGTACCGCCTGAATGCCCAGCGGGTAGCCTTCGCGCAGCTCGCCTTTTTCGGTGAACGGCAGCTTTTTGAAATCCTCCGCTGTTTTCAGATCATCCGGATCCAGACCGGCCAGCTTTTTTTGGTAAAGATTACCTTCCTTGGCCATGGCGGCTTTGATGGAACGGCGAACCAGCTCCAGTTGTTTTGCTGAAATTTCCATGGTGAAGATCCCTTTCTGTTTGGATTTTGGAACAAAAACAGCCTTTGCCCCATGTTGAACAAGGACAAAAGCCGTCAGACTTCTGCTGTATTACCCGTGAGTCATTGT
>CAMJHI010000191.1 GCA_946405475.1 uncultured Clostridia bacterium | reverse complement strand
AAACAACACTTGGAAACGATAATAAGGCTTGGCATATTTTAATGTATCGAGGCGGAAGGATCGAATGAAAAGATAAACCGGTAAAGGATGATTTGTCTTTGTGCTTTTTTGTATTTCTTTACGTTGCAAAGAAATCGTAATGTGAGGAAGGCACAGCCGCAGAAAACCTGCGGCTGTATACATAATCAACCAGCTGCGCGCATCCGGAACGTCCATGCGCGTGATCCTTCGCTGCGCGCGTCGTGAGGGTGTTCTGAGCGTTCTGATCGGCCTGTGGGTCGGTGTTTTTTGGTTCGTTTCGCTTCTTAGTATGTTCGTCAGCATCTACGGCCCGATGACGTCCGGAAACGGGATCGATTTCACAGGCACCGGAAAGCCGTTGATCGTGATAGGCGTATTTTCCCTGATACATATGGCCGCTGTGTTGGCCGCCGTCTGCTTCGCCTGCCGAAAGGTGAACCGCGTCGACCTGCTGCAGGAGCTGAAGGAACTGGCATACTCGTAAAAAAAGAAAACGGAAGAATTACAAATAGATAATCGGGAGGTTTTTGAGAAATGATATTAAAAAGGAAACGCACGCAGGACGAAAAGCAGAAAACCGCCGTCCCTTATGAAAACACCGTTGAGCTGCGGGATATCACGAAGGAGTATGTGATTGGCGGCGGCAACGTCTGCCGCGCGCTGGACCGTGTCAGCCTGACTGTCAAAAAAGGCGAGTTCGTTGCCGTTGTCGGAACCAGCGGCTCCGGGAAATCCACGCTGCTGCACGTATTGGGCGGCGTGGATCAGCCCACCTCCGGCAGCGTAAAGGTCTGCGGGCGGGAGTTGGGGATGTTTATGGATGAAGAAAAGAGGCCCTTCCGATGCTGCTCGAAGGAGCCTTTCCCAAAACAGCAAAAAACAGTTTCTCATCATTGGCTGATGAGGTACGTCCGGAGAAAATGATCGCCGGGCGACGAAAATGCGATCCGGCGGTTTGAGGGGCCTGAAATCCCACAGGCAGGGAAATACCTTGCAGGATACCGAAAAGAAGTTACAATTTTGCAATCATTACAAAAAACGCTTGACAAAAACGTTTTTTTTTGATATTATGACAATGGAAGCGGACTGGAAACGATACCGGAAACGATACCGGAAGACTCTGTCAGTTTTTCGTCACTTCCCGGCAAAACCGTTCATTTTTATGCCGCTTTTTATTACGGAAGGTGTTTGGCTTTGAACATTAAAACGCTGGCAAAGCTCTGCGGCGTTTCCGTCAGCACCGTTTCGCGCGCCATCAACGGGCATCCGGACGTGAGCGAAGAGGTACGGCGGAAGGTGCTTGAGACCGCGCAGCAGGTCCACTATATCCCGAACGACGCGGCGCGCGACCTGGTCAGCCGCCCGTCGGACGCCATCGGCCTCGTGGTCAAGGGGATCGGCAACTTTTTTTTCACCGCCGTGATCCGCGCCATCGAAAAGACCGCCGAGGAACTGGGCTACACGCTGGTGCTGCACCAGATCAACACGGATGAGAGCGAACTGCTGGCCGGGGCGACGCTGGCCCGCAGCAAACGGCTGAAGGGGCTGGTGCTGCTCGGCGGAAAGTGCGATTATACCGCGGCCGATACGGCGCTGCTGGGCGTCCCTTTCGTGTGCTGTACCTACCGCAACAGCTTCGGCGCGCTGGAAGACGCCGCCTACTCCTCCGTCACGGTGGACGATACGGCGACCGCCTTTGCCGCCACCGATTATCTGCTGCGCAGCGGCCACAAAAAGATCGCGATCCTGCTGCCGGACCGGCAGGACGGCTCTATCGGCGCGCTGCGGTTCGAGGGCTACAAGCGGGCGCTGACGGAAGCGGGCCTGCAGCCGGAGGAAACGCTGATCGCCGAGACCGCCAGCTATTCCCTGCACGGCGCATACAACGCCACCCGACGGCTCGTTGCTTCCGGCACCGCGTTCACCGCGATGTTCGCCGCGGCGGACACCATGGCCGTCGCCGCCATCCGCGCGCTGTACGACGCGGGCGTGCGCGTGCCGCAGGACTGTTCCGTCATCGCCATCGACGGCATCTCCGTCACCCAGTACACGATCCCTGCGCTCACCACCATGGTACAGCCCGCCGAGGAGCTGGGCCGCGGCGCCGTGACCACGCTGATCGACCTGATCGACGGCAGAAGCGGCAACCGGCACATCACGCTGGAGGCCGTGCTGCGGGAGGGCGAAAGCGTGCGGGACGTCCGCTGATCCCATTCGATTTTTACGCCTGCTGGCGTGGAAATATATTATCATTCGAAAGGAAGAATTTTTCATGAAGAAACTCCTTGCAATCCTGCTCGTTCTGAGCATCGTGTTCGCGTTCGGCGCCTGCGCCGGCAAATCGGGAACGGAAACGTCCACGGACGCCCCCAAGCCCGCCAATACCGCCACCGGCAAGGTCTACTACCTGAACTTCAAGCCCGAAGCGGATCAGGCCTGGCAGGATCTGGCCAAGACCTACACCGAGCAGACCGGCGTGGAAGTCAAGGTCGTGACCGCCGCCTCCGGCGAATACGACAACACCCTTACCGCTGAAATGGATAAGGACGCCGCCCCCACCATGTTCCAGATCGGCAACCAGGGCGCCGTGGAGACCTGGGGCGAGTACGCGCTGGATCTCTCCGACACCGATTTCGTAAAGGAACTCACCACCTCCGATTTCAACCTCTATGACGGCGACAAGCTGGTATCCGTCGGCTATTGCTACGAGGCGTTCGGCATCATCGTCAACAAGGCGCTGCTGGAGCAGGCCGGCCATTCCCTCGATGAGATCACCAACTTCGATTCCCTGAAGGCCGTCGCCGACGACATCCACGCCAGAGCAGCCGAGCTGGGCTTCGACGCGTTCACCAGCGCCGGTCTGGACGGCTCCTCCTCCTGGAGATTCTCCGGCCATCTGATCAACATGCCTCTGTTCTACGAGTTCCGTGACGACGGCGTGAAAGAGCAGCCCGCCGAGATCAAGGGCACCTACATGGATAACTACAAGGCCATCTGGGATCTGTATATCACGGATACCGCCACCACCGGCGCCGCGCTGGCCTCCGCCACCGGCGACCAGGCCGAAGCCGAATTCGGCGAGGGCAAGGCCGTGTTCTATCAGAACGGTACCTGGGAGTACGCCAACCTGACCGACAACTTCAACATGAATCCCGAAGACATCACCATGATCCCGATCTACTGCGGCGTTGACGGCGAAGAAAAGGCCGGTCTTTGCTGCGGCACCGAGAACTGCTGGGCTGTGAACGCCAACGCCAAGCAGGAAGACATCGACGCGACGCTTGCGTTCATGACCTGGCTCGTCACCTCCGACGAAGGCACCGCCATGATGGCGGAGCAGTTCGGACCCTGCCCCTTCAAGAACGCCAAGACCCCCGAGAACGTCTTCTTTGCCGCCGCGAACGACTACACCGCCAAGGGCAACTACGTCGTCACGTGGGCCTTCAACTGGGAGCCCGCCGTTGACGATTACAGAGCTGCCGTTGTGGACGCCATGACCAAGTATTCCGCTGGCCAGGGCGAATGGGACGAAGTCGTGAAGGCCGCCGTGGACGGCTGGGCCACTCTGTATGCGAAGGATCACGCCGAATAATCCGATCCTTCCTGCACCACTCCGCTAAAACCAGGGCGGGAACGGGGTTTCCCGTTCCCGCCTTCCGTTTTTCTTCACCAACCGAATATCCCTTCGGAATTATTTAGGAAAGGAGAACCGCATGACTTCCAAAAAATCGCTTCCCGTCAGGATCATCCTGTGCGCGGCGGGCGGATGTCTGCTGCTGGTGGGGCTGCTCGCTTCGCTGAACGTGCTCACCCGGCTGCCCTTTACGGGCACGCTGCAGACCTGGTCCTACGCGCTGGAGGACGCCGGCTCCTGGTGGCGCGCCGCCATCATGCTGCTGGGCCTGACGATGATCGCCGTGGTGCTCAACAACGTGGACAGAAAAGCCGCCGACGGCAACGCGCTCAACTCAAAGCTGGTGCGCCGTCCCATCAAGCGGATGTTCCCGCTGTTCCTGCTGCCCACCTTCGCGGCCTTCTGCATCGGGTTCCTGTACCCCTTCGTCAAAGGCCTGTTCCTCTCCTTCACAAAATTCAAGCTCACCCGTGACTGGAAGTGGTCGGGCTTTGCCAACTATAAAGACATTTTCACCGACGAGGGCTTCCGGCACGCCTTCTGGTACACCGCGGTATTCACGCTGGTCAGCCTTGTGGTGATCAACGTGTTCGCCTTCGCGGTGGCCTATGCCCTCACCCGGGGCATCAAGGGCTCCAACGTGTTCCGCACCGTGTTCTTCATGCCGAACCTGATCGGCGGCATCGTGCTGGGCTACATCTGGTCCACCATCTTCGAGGGCATCCTGATCCACTTCGACACCTCCCTTGTGCTGGAATCGAAGTTCGGCTTCTGGGGCCTGGTGATCCTGATGGCGTGGCAGCAGATCGGCTACATGATGATCATTTACATCGCCGGGATCCAGAGCGTGCCGGAGGACATCATCGAGGCCGCCAAGATCGACGGCGCTTCCGCCTGGAAAACGCTGTGGCATGTCACGATCCCCAACGTGATGCCCTCCATCACCATCTGCACGTTCCTGACCCTCACCAATCCCTTCAAGCTGTTCGATCAGAACATCGCCCTCACCGGCGGCCGCCCCTTCGACG
>CAMJHI010000190.1 GCA_946405475.1 uncultured Clostridia bacterium | reverse complement strand
CACTGCCGTCTTATCCGTAGGGCAAGCATTTATGCTTGCCGCGGGCGAAGAAAACTGCTTCGTCTGTGAGCAAACGATCGGTTAAATAAAATACGATCGGAGCGCAGCGACCCTTCATTGCGCCTTTCGCATTCCGCCTTCCGCCTTGAAAAACGATCCGCTATCCGCTCTGTTGAAACCCGCGGCAGCCCTTGACGGCGGCGGGAACCCCGCGTATAATATTTTTCAGACAACATAATTCACCGCAAAGGAGACCCCGGAAATCATGAAAAAGCTGATTGCTCTGTTCCTGACCCTGACGCTGCTGGCGAGCGCCTGCCTGACGGCGGCTGCGGCCGGTTCGGCCGAAAAAACCTACGGCGCCTACAAGCACGTTTTTATCGTCGGCATCGACGGCGCCGGCACCTTTTTTGAAAAGGATTACATGGAAAACTTTCACCGCATTTTTGCCGACGGCGCGGTGAAGTACGGCGCGCGCACCGAAACCAAAACCGACAGCGGCCCGAACTGGACGAGCATCCTGACCGGCGTTTCCTACTTTAAGCACGGGGCGGAAAACGGCGTGGTCGGCGGCGAGCAGAAGCGCGTGTTCAAGCGCTATCCGTCCATTTTCAAGCTCGTGCATGAGGCCATGCCCGACGCGGCGCTCGCCTCCATCAACAACTGGGGCGCGATCAACGTCGGCATTGTCGAGGACGATCTCGGCGCGACCAAGATCAGCGTTGGCCCCGATCGCGCCACGGTCGACGCGATCGTCGATTATTTCAACGCGGGGAACGCGCCCGCGCTGTTCTTCACGCAGCTTGACGAGGTCGACGCCGCCGGTCACGCGCACGGCAGCGCCTCGGCCGAATACGAAGCGGCCATGAAAGCGGCGGACGGATACATCGGCGCCATTTACGACTGCCTTGCAGCCAACGGCCTGCTCGACGACGGGCTTTTCATCGTCACGGCCGATCACGGGCACAGAGAAACCGGCGGCCACGGCCGCTTTTCCAAAATCGAATCGTATTCCACCATCGCCGTGAGCGGCAAAACGGTCGTGCCCGGCGGCGCGATGGATCGGGACGTGAAGCTGCGCGACGTGGCGGCCATTTCGCTTTACGCGCTGGGCGTGAAGCCGACCGAATGGAGCTTTTCGGCGCGCGTGCCCGGCGGCCTGTTTGCCGACGTAAGGGGGCAGCTCCGCCCGTATCACGGCGACGTGATCGACCTGCTGTGCGGCAGCTTCATGTGGCTGTACACCAACCTCGGCCACCCGCTGGACGAGCTGTTTTAAGGCAAGTGAACCTCAAACAAAAAACCGCAGCAGGGAATCATGCCGGGCTGCGGCTTTTTGTTGTCATGGAGAACCATGGTGTGTTATAATGTTTGTATCAACCGGTTTGCGGACGATACCGCTCAACGACGCTTACGGAGGTAATACAGATGAATCTGATCCCTGAAGCAAGCCCGACGACGGGCAACTATTTCTGCACGTGGGATTCGCAGTGCGACGAAATGTACGACCGCGACCCGCTGGCCAAAAGCATTCCCTCGCGCGACGCGATGAACGAGGAATTCCTGTTCGGCGGCAACGGGCTGCTCAACCGCTTTGACGGCATACGCGGCGACCTGATCGTGGTGCTGGACGACGGCTGGGACGTGCCTTACGGGGCGACGGACAGCCGCCTGTTCGGTTCGCTGGAAGCGGACCCCGAGCGCTTCCCGTCGCTAAGCGGTCTGAACCCGGCCGGGCGGCTGCAAGCGCTGGCCGACCGCGTCCGTGCCCTCGGTTACCGCGGGCTGGGGCTGTGGATCCCCACGCAGACGCCTTCGCTGGTCAACGGCAAAGAGATCGCGCTCTCGCCCCGGGAGGAGCGGCTCTATTGGGAAGAGCGGGCGAGATGGTGCCATGACGCCGGGATCGTTTACTGGAAAGCGGATTGGGGCAGCCATCAGGGCGACGCGGCTTACTGCCGAATGATGACCGAGTGCGCGCGGCAATTTGCCCCCGGGCTTGCCGTGGAGCACGGCCTTGTGGGCCGACCCCTGCTGGAATCGGCCGAAGCGGGGCACGAGGTGACCGCCGAAACCAAGGAATACCTGCGGCAGGTGCTGCCGATCAGCGATTATCTGAGGACTTACGACGTGGTGCATGAGCTGAAATACGCGTCGACCGTCGACCGCGCAGCGGTGTGTCTGGAAGCGGCGCGGCAGCTCGAAGGCCGGTGCGCCGTGCTCAACGTGGAAGATACGGCGCTCATCGGGGCGGCGCTGGGCTGCGCGCTGGGCGTGATGCGCCATGATTTTGAAAAGAAGCGCAAAAAGCTCCCGCTGCCGCCGCGCCCCGTGAGTGAAAGCGAATGCGCCGTCCGGTGGCAGCGCATCGCGCCGCCCTTCCCCGCCAACGAGGGGACGCTCCACGTTGCCGGTGAACGGCTCAAGGACGTTTGGCACTGCCCGAAACGGCCGGGGAATCTCTGGCCGAACGTGCCCGAGGGCGATTATTACGTGACCGCACCGGCTGCGGTCGCGCGGAACATGCCCCTGCCGCAGGTCAGGGCAAGCGGCGAAAAGCCCTTTGTTGTCTGCTCCGTCCACCCCGAAAACGGCGCGCTGTGCGTGGCCGTCACGCCGCGCACGTTCGCCGACCGGATAGACGCGACGCTCCGCGCGGAAATCGGCGTGAAGGGCGGTTCGGCCGCCGCGCCGATCGGGCTGTTCGGCAGCTTTGAAGCGTTGTCGATCGAATTCAGCGAGCCGATCGAGAGCAAAACCGTTTGGGGGCAAAGCCTGCTTTCAAACAGCGCCCGGGACGTGACCGGGCTGGTGTCGCTTGCCGGGAACAGGCTCACCGTGCCGGGCAGCCTGATGCGGCAGCTCGGCGTGACCGACGAAGCCGTCATCCCCGCCGTCGTTCTTCAAATACAGAACTGAACCGAAAGACCGCAGCACGGATCGATCCCATGCTGCGGTCATATTTTTGAAGTTGACACGCAAACAAATTGCATTATAATGGAAAGAACGAAAAGGAAAGGATGCTTGACGATGAAAAAAAGAATGCTTTCCCTTGGGCTGGCGGCGCTGTTTTTCGCGTTGATCTTTGCGGGCTGCGCCAAGCCGGAAAAACCGGCGACGATCGAAACCGGCGTTGTGGAAAACACGGAGTTCAACACCGTTTACATCGACGGGCTGACCATTGACGAATTCAACGCCGGCGGCTTTTCGTTCGGCGACAGCCTGAACATCCGTTTTGACAACGGCATAACGATCGAGGATATCCCCTATTATTCCGGCTACTATACGCCGGTCGGGGAGCTGCTGGTCTGCGGCTATCCCGGCTATCCGCACGTGATGATCGCGCGCAATTACGGTGAGTCCCCCTGGGAGGAATTCGAGCTGACGAACTCGTCCAGAGTCACGGTCACGCTCAACGAAAAGGGCAAATATCTGGCGATCGAGGAGCTTTACGCGATGAGCTATTCCGTCAAGCGGGAGGATTTTGACTCCGACGAGCGCTTTGCGAATTTCCGCGCCGTCAAGGGCGGCAGGCTCAAAGAAAACCTCTTCTTCCGCAGCGCGTCCCCGTGCGACAATCGGCTCAACCGCGCGCCCTATGCCAACCGGTTCGCCGAAGCGTCCGGCGTCCGGTTCGTCATCAACCTTTCCGACAACGAAGATAAATACCAAAACCATGTTTCGCAGGCGGATTTCCAATCGCAGTATTATGACGGACTGTATCGCGAAGGGAACGTACTGCTGCTGGCGCTGGACGCGAACTACCGTTCCGACCAATTCGCTCAGGCGCTTTCCAACGCCTTTTTCGCCATGACGGAACACGAGGCGCCCGCGCTCATTCACTGCGTGGAAGGGAAAGATAGAACGGGCTTTGCCTGCGCGCTGCTGCTGGCGCTGGCCGACGCCACCGCGCAGGAGATCATCGACGACTATATGATCACGTATGACAATTACTACGGCATCACCAAAGAAACCAAGCCCGAAAAATATGAGGCGATCCTGCGCAACGTTTATGACTTTCTTTACTGCCTGTGCGACGCGCCGAAGGGCACGCCGGTCGACAGCCTGGCGCTGAAGGAGGGCGCGGAAAACTACCTGCGCCGCGGCGGACTCAGCGACGAACAGATCCGCGCGGTGGAACAGTTTATCGCCTGACGCGCGCTTTCGTCAAACGGAAACAACATCAAACAACAAAACCGCAGCAGGGAAATAATCCGAGCTGTGGTTTTTACTGTCTTTTCAGTTGCTTTATTTTCAGTCTTTCAGTCGCTTTTCGGCTGATACTGGCTCTCAGCAAAAATCTGCCGAAGCTATTGTTGATTTTCGGATCAAATTCGACGGTAAGGGCTGTGGTTTTCACTTAACAGGTACGTGATAAGACGGTGTGAATTTTGTCAGCCTTTTGTTTAGGCGCAACGGCTTGCCGGAAATGACGTCGATCGTGTCCGCAAAAGCTTTGAGCTTTAGTGAACAGGTGACACAGTGAGTGTATGAAGAGTGTGTGACTTCACTTTTCTAGAAGGATACCCTGCTGGATCAAATACGAACTGAGTTTCATGCCGAAGAGTTCATGCGCCTTGTTGGTCAGCGTTTTGATCTGCAAATCCTTATTAGCGGCTGTCAATTCCGCCACAGACATATGAACGCCTTCCGGATATCGCTTTTTCAGTTCGGCAATGATCGCCTGTGGGTCAA
>CAMJHI010000189.1 GCA_946405475.1 uncultured Clostridia bacterium | reverse complement strand
TACTTTGTTTTCGTAGCCGGAATAGGTATGAATGACATACCATCTTGCATCGTCAGCCATTGTGTTTCCTCCGTGCCTGCGGAGCCGTTACTGGCTCACCGCTTCGGTGGTCGCTGCTGCCACAGTCGCAGCTTCCGCCACGGTCGTGGCTTCTGCCGCCGTTGTGGCTTCTTCGGCTGCCACTGTCGTGGCTTCCGCCGCTTCGGTGGCTGCTTCGGTCTGAGCAGCGGCTTCGCCCGCTTCGGTCACGTTCTGCGCAATGGTCGTTGATTCCTTGGTGTTGATGCCAAGCACAACGTCGATGCCCTTGGAAAGGCCGAAATCAACCAGCCAGATGCCGATGCCGACGATGATCACGCACGCGATGACGACGCCCGTGCTCTTCCAGACGGTTTTGGCGTTGGGCCAGATGATCTTTTTGTTTTCGCCCTTGAGGTCTTTGAAAAACTGACCGATCTTCTTGATCAAGCGGGCAAAAGCATTCGGCTGACCGTCTTTTTGAGCGGCCTTTTTCTTTGAGGATTTTTCGGCTTCGGCAACCTTTTTGGCTGCTTCGGCGTTGGGATCCTTCGCCATGGTGTTACCTCCCGCTTATTTGGTTTCTTTGTGGAGCGTGTGTTTCTTGCAGAATCTGCAGTACTTGTTCATCTCCAGCTTGTCGGGCGTGTTTTTCTTGTTCTTCATTGTGTTGTAGTTGCGCTGTTTGCACTCAGTGCAGGAGAGAGTGACTCTGACTCTTGCATCTCCGGCCATAATTCGGCACCTCCTAAATCAAATTGCCTCCCTCAAAAAAGGGCACAAAAAAATAACCCTCTTACAGAGGTACAGGAATTGTACCACAGCAAAAGGGTTAAGTCAAGTATTTTTTTGTTTTTTTGGCGCATTTTTCGGCTTTTTCCGTGCCGACCCCATATCTTGCGTCCATCGAGCGGGCAGACCGCAAGCGGCGCGGGGTTACAGAATGATGTCGTCGCCTTCTTCGCCGCCGACGGCGTCAAGCGTGGAGATCTGACCGGAAACGTACAGCAGGATGCGCAGCGCGTCAACGGAATTGACGTGGCCGTCGTAGGTGACGTCGGCTGCCGCGCGCTGCTCGGCCGTGAGCGAGACGCCTTCTTCCCCGGCGGTGGCGCGCAGCACGATCAGAGCGTCTTCCACGGTCACGGTACCGTCAAAGTCCACGTCGCCCATCGTTGTGCCCGCGGCCAGCGCGGTGGTGACCAGAACGCCCGCAGCAATGGCAAGCGACAAAACAACGGCAAGGATTCTTTTTGCGTTCTTCATAATGAAGACCCCCACAATTCAATTCACAAATAGTATAACACAGTTTTTCATCCAAAAGCATTGTGCAGAATAGCCAAGAAAGAACGGCGTTATTTGGTCGGTTTTGCTATACTCGGGGTCTGATAAACGAACATGACCGAGGTTTCGGCGCCCTTGGCGGCCTGCGAATAGATGGAGTAGCTGTTCGCCGGGTCGAGCATGGCGGAAAGGGAAGCCATCAGCGCGTCGGCGTTTTCCGCGAGCACGCCGTAATCGCTGAGCATTTCGGAAAACTGCGTCTGATCGGCGGAATCGAGCAGGTTGGTGATCTTGTTGATGTTCTCTTCGCTGAGCAGCGTGTTGAGCGTGTCGATCAGCTCTTTGTTTTCGTTGATCTTGGCCTGGATCGCGGAAAGCTGCTTGAGCGTTTGCGGCAGCGCGTCGAGCGCGGCCTTGACCTGCGGGTCCTCCATGTCGGTGCGGAACTGCTCCACGATGGGCATGACGGCGTTCAGGTCTTTGGCCAGCTCCGGCAGATCCTTGAAAAAGCGGAGCAGCACGGGGTTGGACAGCAGCTTCTGTACCTCGCCCAGATTGGCCTTGTCCAGATCGGTCAGCAGCTTGGTCAGCGCGGCGATGTTTTCTTCGGTCAGGTATTTGGGCAGCACGGCCAGCAGCGCCTTGTTGGTCTGGTAAAGGCTCACGGCGTCGCTGAGCAGGGCGGTGAATTCCTTGAGCTTGTCGCCGCTGCCCACGAGTGATTCGATCAGCTTGGTCGGGTTGATGTCGGACAGCGCGTCCTGCAGGTCGCTGAGCTTGTCGAGGGTCTCTTTTACGTCGCTGACGGTTTCGGGGATCTCGAGGTCGGTCACCAGCGTGGCCAGCGGCAGCGCGGCGAAATACATGTTGCCCAGCTCAAAGTTCTTCACGTCGGCCTTGACGGAAAAGCTGTCGGCAAAATTCAGATCGAGCGAGCCGAGGTTGAGCTTGTCGAGGTTCAGCGTTTCGTTCATGCCGGGCGCGCCGATGAACACGGCGATCTCCTTGCTGCCGTCGCCGATGGTCTTGCCGTTTTCGACCGTGATGCCGGAATAGCTGGCTTCGGGCAGGATCACGCCGCCTACCAGCAGGAACGGGCTGTAGATGTTTTGCTCTTTGCCGTCGATCTTCACCTTGCGGCTGACGTTGTTTTTGGCGTGGATGCGGATCTCGACCTGACCGCTTTGACCCGCCAGCTTGTCGGGGGCGATCTCTTTGCCGTCCAGAAAATACCGGATGCTGATGGTGATGGGCAGCGCCTTCGTGCCGGTGCCGCGGTAATACAGGTCGGTGGAATCCATGTGCCAGATCAGCGCGTCCTTTTCCGCGATCGGGTCGACGGCGCTTTTGATGTTGACAATGTTTTTCAGGTCGCTCTTGTCCGTGACCTTCACGCAGGCCTTGTCGGTGTGCAGCCAGTCGGAAACGATCGTGCTTTTGGTCTGACCGGTCGCGTCGAGATTGACGTAAACGGTCTCGCTCTTTTTCACGCTGCCCGGCGCGTCGGTGTAATAGGTCATCGGCACCGTTTGAGTTTCTACGGTGGTGGGCTCTTCGGCGGGTGCTTCCGGCTTTTTGCCGCAGGCCGCGAACGCGGCCGCCATGACGGTGACGGTCAGCAGCAGGCTGATCGCGCGCAGCGCGTTTTTATGCTGTTTCATCGCTGTTTTCTCCTTTGGTTTGATCGGGGGCGTCTTTTCGCCAGTGGTAGGACGTTTTGTTGATAAAGCTTTCGCAGGTGAGCAGAACGGGCGCCTGGAAGAAAATGATAATAATGGCGCTGATGACCGCGCCCCGCGCGAGCAGCGCGCAGATGCCCTTGATGATCTCGATATCGCACGTCAGATAAACGGCGAAGGTCGCGCCGAAAAAGACGAGCGCACTCTGGAAAATGGAACGGTCGGATTCATCGGCGGCTTTTTTCAGGGCAGCCTTTTTATCGAGCCCCCGGTGCAGCTCTTCCCGGAAGCGGGTGGAAAGCAGGATGGCGTAATCCACCGTGGCGCCGAGCTGGACGCAGCCGATGATGGTGGGCGAAATGAATGCCATTTCCGTGCCGAGCAGGAACGCAAAGCCCTTGTTGATCATGATGGCCAGCTCGATGGAGGCCACCAGCAAAAACGGCAGCGAGCCGGATTTGAGGAAGATGGCGATGAGCACCGCCACCGCGGCGATGGAAATGATGCTGGTCACCCTGAAGTCGCGCGCCGTCACTTCGATGAGGTCGTCGGTCAGCACGCTTTCGCCCGTGATGTAGGCGTGGGGATCGTAGCGGTTGACGATGGCGCGGATGGTTTTGATCTGTTCGGTGCATTCGTCGGTGGAAACGGTGCAGACGGAATTGAGCATGATGAGCTGCTTGCCGTCGGCTTCGCTGATCTGCCGGATCTCGTCCGGGATCATCGAAGCGGGGATGGACGCGCCGATGTAGCTGTTGAGCGAAATGCAATTGCTGATGCCTTCGACCCCGTTGAGCTCGTCGCTCATGGCGGTGAGCTTTTCAACGGGCAGGTCGGCGTCCACGATGATGAAGTGGGTGGAGGACATATCGAACTCATCCTTGAGCTTGTTCAGCGCAATGACGCTGGGCATATCCTCCGGCATGGCCTTGCTCATGTCGTAATAGACCTTGGCCTGTTCGCTCGTGAAAACCGCCGGAATGATCAGCACGAGGAACGCGATCGAAAACGCGCGGTGGTGCTTGACCAGAAAGGTGTTGATGCCGGAAAAATTCGGGATGAGGCTCTTGTGCGAAAAGCGGTGGATGGCCTTGTCGAACACCAGCACGAACGCCGGCAGAATGGTCACCACCGTGAGCACGCCGAACAGCACGCCCTTGACCATGACCAGACCGATATCCAGCCCGAGCGTGAAGCTCATGAAGCACAGGGCGAGGAAGCCGAACACGGTGGTCAGCGAGCTGCCCGCCAGCGAGGTGAACGTGCCGACGATGGCGCGCGCCATGGCCCCCTGGCGGTCGTCCGGAGTGTAGCGCAGCTCTTCATCGTAACGGTCCATGAGGAACACGGAATAGTCCATGGTCACGCCCAGCTGCAAAATCGCGCCGATGCACTGCGTGATGTAGGAGATGCTGCCGAACATGATGTTGCTGCCCATGTTGTAAGCCACGGCGAGCATGAGCGCCGCGAGCAGAATGAACGGCTGGATGAAGGACTGCATGGTGAACATCATGATCAGCAGCGCCACACCGATGGCCACGGCGATGTAGACGGGCGCTTCGCGGTCGGCCAGCTCCTTGGTCTCCACGTTGATCGCGGACAGACCGCTGACGAAGCAGTTTTTGGTGAGCAGCCCCTTGATGGTGTTGATCGCCTTCATGGTCACGTCGGAGGCGCCGGATTGCTTATACTGCACCATCATCATGGTGGAGGAGCCGTCTTTGGAATAAAACACGCTGGTGAGCGCTTCGGGCAATATCTCGGGGGGAATGGAGGTGTCGGCCAGGCTGTCGACCCAGATGACGCTGTTGACGCCCTCCACCTGCTCGATCTTCGCCTTGAGCGCGGCGCAGTCCTTCTGGCTCGTTTTTTCGATCACGATGAA
>CAMJHI010000188.1 GCA_946405475.1 uncultured Clostridia bacterium | reverse complement strand
ATTCTTTTACGGCTGAACGGGCACGGGGCGGTCCTCGCTCTCATGCTCGATCAGAATGAAATTGTTGCGTTTGGCGTAATACCAGCGCATATCGAACAGCTCCATGGAACCGTCGAGCGGTATATAGAGCTGCCCGCGCGCCCCGCGGTAAACGGGGTGCTCCAGCGAAACGACGCCCCGGTCGGTCTCGACGGTGACGCTGTCCTGCGTGAATAAGGCTGAATGATTATACGCTTCCAGATACACCTGATCCTTGCGCGTTTCGACCGTTCCGCCGAAGTAGCGGAACAGAACCGCCAGCGGCGCGTACCACACGCCGTCCTTCTCTTCGCAGGGCGTGTCCGCCTGGCAAAGCCCCAAATCGGCGCCCTTATACATCATGCGGGTGCGGTTGAATTTCGGCGCGAGGGCATAGGGCTCGATCACGTCGCGGCCCTTGTCGATCACGCAGCGGTCGGCGATGCGTCCGTCCTCGAGCAGGCAGGTGAGGGTCAGCCTGTCGCCCTCGACCTCGCACACCGCCACCATCGAGGTCTGCTCCTCCATGGTGTAAAAGGCGTTGTGCCACACCTTGGGCAGCGCGCGTGTGCCGGGCGGGTTTTGGTTGGAGTTGCCCAGCGTGATGTGCACCGTGCCCTGCGAGGGACGGTCGAACAGCTCCTCCCGGCGGCGGGGGAAGCTGCGCCCGAAGGAATGCTCGTGCCCGCTGAACATCAGGTCGAACATTTCAATGCTTTCGGTCATCACGGGGAACACGTCGTAGTTTTGCAGGTTGCTGCCCGTGTAGCAAACGGGGAAGTGGCTCGCGGCGATCTTCCAGGTCTGGCTGCATTGACCCAGCTCCTCGATCAGCCAGTCGTTCACCTCATCCTGACCGTTTACGCCGATGGACACAAAATGCGCGTTGCCGTAATCGAAGGCGTAGTTTTCGGTTTTCCAGTTTTTCGGGCCGTTGTCGGGGTAGCTGCCCTTGAACTGCTTGGCAAAGTATTCGGCCGGTTCGGCATAAAACCGCCCTTCGCCCTTGGCGTAATCGCGGAACCCCCGGTTGTCGTGGTTGCCGATGGTCATCATCACCGGCACGTGTTCGGCAATGCCGACCAGCCCGCTGAACGCGCCGTTCCACTGCACCTCGTGCTGCCCGCAGTCGGTGTTGTCACCGGCGGTGAAAATGAACGCCGTGTCGGGGTTCTTCACCAGAAAATCCAGCATCAACTGCTGAAAATGCGAATAATCCGGGCATTCAAACGGGTCGCCCTTCTGCTGGTCGCTCACCACGAGAAACTTGAATTTTTCCGCGTTCTCCGGCTGCGTTCTGAAATCATATTCCGCGCTGCGGTGCGTTTCGTCGCCGCAGGTGTAAAAATAGCGCGTGCCGGGCTTCAGATCGGTCAGATGCACCCAGAACATGCTGCTGGAATCAATATCGCTTTCAAACGGCGCGGTCACGGCGTCTACGCGGCGGACTTTGTCGCATCCGTCCTCGCGCACCTCCACGTAGCCGCTCGTCACGCTCACGTCGGTGCGCCAGGTCACCGCCATGCAGGTGCGCGCGTCGCCGTTGAACGAAACCATGATGTGATCGGGCTGCGGCGTCGAGCCGCGCACGGGCTTGGGTCGGTTCATTTCAGCATCACCTTTCGCTTCCAAAGATACCGTCATTATATCTTTTTCGGCGAAGTGTTTCAATAGCTTGTTCCTTTTTTCTCTGCGGGGGCCGCATTTTGTGTATTTTGCCCAATAAATTCCGTAATCTTTCGCTCAAGTTAACGATTGTAATTTATTAAGATTATATTATAATGGACTTGTAATTTTATGTCTGCTCCCCGACGGAGCGGAAGAAAGGACGATTCTCATGGATAAAAAGCTCAGAGTCGGCATCATCGGCTGCGGCGGCATCGCCAACGGCAAGCATATGCCCGCCGTCAAAAAGATCCCCGAGGCGGAAATGGTCGCGTTCTGCGACATCGTCGTGGAGAGAGCCGAAAAAGCCAAAGAAAAATACGGCACGCCCGACGCAAAGGTTTATGAAGACTATAAAGAGCTGCTCAAGGATGAGAGCATCGACGTCGTTCACGTCTGCACCCCCAACCGCTCCCATGCGTTCATCACCATCGATTCGCTCGAAGCCGGCAAGCACGTCATGTGCGAAAAGCCCATGGCCAAAACCTACGCCGAAGCCAAGGCGATGTGCGAGGCTGCGCAGCGCACCGGCAAAAAGCTCACCATCGGCTACCAGCAGCGCTGGAGAGCGGACATGATGTACCTCAAGGAACGCTGCGAAGAGGGCTTTTTGGGTGAGATCTATTTCGCCAAGGCGCACGCCACGCGCCGCCGCGCGGTTCCCACCTGGGGCGTGTTCCTCAACGAATACGAGCAGGGCGGCGGCCCGCTGATCGACATCGGCACCCACGCGCTCGACCTGACGCTCTACATGATGAACAACTACAAGCCCAAAATGGTGGTCGGCACCACGTTCAAAAAGCTCAACAACGAGGAACGACCGGCCAACGCCTGGGGCGACTGGGACCCTGAAAAATTCACGGTGGAGGATTCCGCCTTCGGCTTCATCGTCATGGAAAACGGCGCGACCATCGAGCTGGAATCGAGCTGGGCGCTCAACATTGCCGACCCGCACGAAGCCACCGTCACCCTGTGCGGCGACAAGGCCGGGGCCGATGCGCTGGGCGACCTGCGCTTCAACTACGTCAGAAACGGCCGTCAGGTCATTGAAAAGCCCTCGTTCAACGCGGGCGGCGCCGCGTTCTTTGAGGGCGCGGGCAGCGGCGAACCCCATGAGATCGAGGCGCGCGTGTTTTATAACGCCATTCTCAACGACACGCCCGTTGCGACCAAGCCCGAGCAGGCGGCGGTCGTCACGCAGATCCTCGAGGCCATTTACGAATCCGCCAAGACCGGCAAGCCGGTTTATCTGAACGGCAACGATTGAAAAATACGGAGGCATCTTTTATGAAAATTGCAGTGCAGCTTTACAGCGTGCGTGACCATATCAAAACCGGCGAAGACCTGCTCAACGTGCTGGGCGAGGTCAAAAAGTTAGGCTATGAGGGCGTTGAGTTTGCCGGCTATTTCGGCCTGGCGCCCGAGGTCATCAAGGCCAGGCTTGACGAACTCGGCCTTGTCGCGGTCGGCACTCACGTCGGCGTGGACGATTACGGCCCCGAAAAAATCGACCAGAGCATCGCCACGGCCAAAGCGCTTGGCATGAAGTGCATGGGCGTTGGCGGCGGCGCCATCGGCACGCCGGAAGAGCTCATCAAAACGGCGGGCACCATGGGCTACGGCTTCGTCAAGGCCGCCGAGGAGGGCGTCACCGTTTACTTCCACAACCATACCCACGAGTTTGAGCCCGTCGGCGGCATCCTGCCGATCGACCTGCTCAAAAACGTCTGCGCGCTCGAGGTCGACACCTATTGGAGCTTCTGCGCCGGCGTCGACAATTATAAGTACATCACCGAAAACAAAGACAAGATCTGCCTGCTTCACGTCAAAGACGGCGTGGACCGCACCCCCTGCGCGCTGGGCGAGGGGCAGTGCGACGTGGCGGCCGTGATCAAAGCCGCGCAGGATATCGGCCTTGAGTGGATCGTGGTCGAAAACGACGATCCGGTGCCCACCGGGCTGGACGATATCGGCCGCAGCATGAAATACCTGAAAACACTCATCGGATAAGGGAGGAACCAACATGAAAATCGGTGTCATCACCAACCTTCTGGGCAACCTGCCGCTGGAACAGGCGCTGGAATATTTCACCTCGAAGGGCATTGAAATGGTCGAGATCGGCTGCGGCGGCTACCCGGGCGACGCGCACGCCAAACCGGCCGAGCTGCTGGCGGACGATGAAAAATGCGCGGCGTTTCAGGCGCTGCTCAAAAAGTATAACGTCGAGATCAGCGCTCTGAGCTGCCACGGCAACCCCGTGCACCCCAATAAAGAAATCGCCAAGCAGTTTGACGACGCCATCCGCAGCACCATCCTGCTGGCCGAAAAGCTCGGCGTTCATCAGATCAACACCTTCTCCGGCTGCCCGGGCGACTGTGAAACCTCGAAATACCCCAACTGGGTCACCTGCCCGTGGCCGGATGATTTCGGCGAGATCCTCAAATGGCAGTGGAACGAGGTGCTGATCCCTTACTGGAAAGATCTGGTCGCCTTCGCCAAGGCGCACGGCGTGAACAAGATCGCGCTGGAAATGCACCCCGGCTTCTGCGTTTACAACACCGAAAGCCTGCTCAAGCTGCGCGAAGCGGTCGGCCCGGAGATCGGCGCCAACTTCGACCCCAGCCACCTCATCTGGCAGGGCATCGACCCGGTCGCCTCCATCCGCAAGCTGGGCGACGCCATCTTCCACTTCCACGCGAAGGACACCAAGGTCGACAAATACAACACCGCCGTCAACGGCGTGCTCGATACGAAGCCCTACAGCGACGAAATCCATCGCTCCTGGGTCTTCCGTTCGGTCGGCTACGGCAACGACGAACTGTACTGGAAAGATATCATCAGCAATCTGCGTATGGTCGGCTATGACCACGCGATCTCGATCGAGCATGAGGATTCCATCATGAGCCAGAAGGAAGGGCTGGAACGTGCGGTATCCATGCTCAAACGCTGCATCATAGGCGAACAGCCCGGTGATATGTGGTGGGTATAAAAGGAAAGCAGGGGAGCACTGATATGGACGTGATCAATGTTGTTGTCGTCGGCTACGGCGGCATGGGCGGCTGGCATACCGACCGCATCCGTGAAATGGAAAAATTCAATCTTGCCGGCGTGTGGGATATCGATCCCGCGCGGCTCAAACTGGCAAAAGAACGCGGCATCCGCGCCTACGGTTCGTTTGAAGAAGTGCTGGCG
>CAMJHI010000187.1 GCA_946405475.1 uncultured Clostridia bacterium | reverse complement strand
ATGGCGCAAAAAGATTCTTTTTGAGGCGATTGGCTCCCTAATTTGCGCGCCCTAACAGCGACAAGCTTTTTCATCCGACCCCGGTCTTATCAAAGGGGTTTTATTCGTCAAAAAGATCTTCCTGCCGGTCAAACAGCTCGCGCCGCCGTTTTTCTTCGGCTTCGGCGTCAAGCAAGAATGACCCGCTTTCATCCTGTTCCAGCACGCTGCCCTCGCGCACACCGTCGGGCAGGTCATCGAGCGCAAGCGTCAGGCGTTCGCCGGTTTCCGTTTCGCAAACGACCAGCTCACCTTCGAGCCGGTCCACATACAGTTTCATCCGTTCTTCTCCTTTTGAAGGCTCATCGTCCCGTCCTCAGCGACGGAAAAGACAACATCGCCGTGTTTGTCGGTGCGCAGCAGCTCGATCCCGAGCGCGCGGCACAGGGCAACCGTTTCACGGTGTGGGTGACCGTAGCTGTTCTGATAACCGCACTCGGCCACGGCATACTGCGGCGAAGCCGCCGTGAGAAACGGCTCGGTGTTGGAGGTGGCGCTGCCGTGGTGCCCGAGCTTGAGCACGTCGCAGGACAAGTCGGCGTGAGACGCCAGCAATTGTTCCTCCCCAGGCGCCTCCGCGTCGCCCGTGAACAAAAAGCCTTTCTCCAAATAAGTCAGCCGCAGCACGACCGACATGTTGTTCAGCTCCTCGTCCTGCTTCATCGGCGCCAGCACCGTGAATTTGCCTTCGCCGAGGGCGTAGGCCGCGCCCGGCTTGGCGGCGATCACCCGCGCGCCGGAGTTCTTCACCGCTGTGAGAAGCTGCTCATAATAATAGGTGGTCGGCGTGTTCTCCTGCGACAGCCGCGGCAGGATCACGTTTTTGACGGCAAACGCTCGGATCACGGCGGGTAAAGCGCCGATGTGATCGCTGTGCGGATGCGTCGCCACCAGATAATCGATGGTTTCAACTTTCTGCCTGCGCAGGTAGCTGATGACCGTATAGGCTTCATCCGCCTCGCCCGCGTCGATGAGCAGCGCCTTGCCGTGGTCGAGGATCAATTCACAGTCGCCCTGCCCGACGTCGATAAAATGCACGGAAAACGCCGGTTTCGGTTGGTTCAGAACGCCCTGCAGCGCTTCCTGCCCGGGGACGACGCCGAGCACGACGCCCAGCAGAACCAGACCGCCCAGCAGCACGATAACGGCCGCGATAACGGCGAACGCACGGGCTTTACTTTTTGTTTTTCGCCTTGCCGGACGACCCGGTCCGGTCGGCTCGCGCCCCTGTGTTCCGCTGAGGCTTTGTTGATTTTTGTTTTCTTTCATTTGTATTCTTTTGATAAGCAGGCCTGCGGTCGGATGGGTCGGGGCGGATCAGGCAGTTCGGCCCGGTGCCGATCAGATCCGTCCGCCCGGCTTTGCGCAGCGCCTCGATCACAAGCTTTCGGTTTTGCGGGTTGAAGATTTGCAGCAGGGCGCGCTGCAGCGCTTTGTCGTGCTCACTGCGCGCCACATAGACTTCTTTGAGCGTGTACGGGTCAAGCCCGGTGTAAAACATGCAGGTGGACACCGTGCCGGGGGTGGGATAAAAATCCTGCACCTGCTCGGGGCGCAGCTTCTGCTTTTTCAAGAACAGCGCCAGCTCCACCGCGTCTTTGAGCGTACTGCCCGGATGGGAAGACATGAGGTAAGGCACCAGATACTGCTCTTTGCCGATCTGTTTGGTGTAGGCAAAATAGCGACGGGCAAATTCCAGATAGGTTTCAATGTGCGGCTTGCCCATGGCGTCAAGCACCGCGGCGGAACAATGCTCCGGCGCGACCTTGAGCTGACCGCTGACGTGGTGCTCGACCAGCTCGCGGAAGAAGGCATCGTCTTTGTCGGCCAGCAGATAGTCAAAGCGGATGCCGGAACGGATGAACACTTTTTTCACCTTCGGCAGGCTCCGCACGCTGCGCAGCAGGTCGAGGTATTCCTCATGCGTTGCCACTAAATTGGGGCAGGGCTTCGGCGCAAGGCACTTTCTGCCCTTGCACAGCCCCGCCTCGATCTGTTTGTCGCAGGCCGGGCGGCGGAAATTGGCCGTGGGGCCGCCGACGTCGTGGATATAGCCCTTAAAGCCGGGCAGCGTGGTGAGCAGCTTGGCTTCTTTGAGCACGGATTCCTTGCTGCGCGTGGTCACGTAGCGCCCCTGATGGAACGCCAATGAGCAGAAATTGCACGCGCCGAAGCAGCCGCGGTTGTGGGTGATGGAGAACTCGACTTCCTGAATCGCGGGCACGCCGCCCTGCGCCTCATAGCTCGGGTGAACGGCGCGCATAAAGGGCAGCGCGTAGACCGCGTCGAGCTCCTCGGTGGTCAGCGGCGCCATGGGCGGGTTCTGCACGAGCATCTTACTGCCGTGGCGCTGCTTGACCAATTTGCCGCGGATATGATCCTGCTCGTCCATCTGAATGCGGCAGGAAACGGCATATTCCCGCTTGCTGTTCACGACGTTTTCAAACGAGGGGCATTCCGCGCCGCGCAGGGGCGTTTCCTTCACGTCCACGGCGTAACAGGTGCCGGGAATGTCGTGCAGGCTTGCGATATCCTCCCCGTTATTCAGGCGGTCGGCGATGATCGCCGTTTGCTTTTCACCCATGCCGTAAGAAATGAGGTCGGCCTGCGAATCGAACAAAATGGAACGGCGCACGGCGTCGTCCCAATAATCATAATGCGCAAAGCGCCGCAGCGACGCTTCCAGCCCGCCGATGATGATCGGCACATTGCCGTACAGCTCGCGCAGCTTGTTGCAGTAAACGATCACCGCGCGGTCGGGTCGCTTGCCCATGACGCCGCCGGGGGAATATAAATCTTCCCTGCGGCGTTTTTTGGCGGCGGTGTAGTGCGCCACCATGGAATCGATGTTGCCGGAGCTGACAAAAAAGCCGAGCCGCGGGCGGCCGAAGCGCAAAAAATCGTCGTTCTTTTTCCAATCGGGCTGCGCTAAAAACGCAACGCGGTATCCCCTGCTTTCCAGCACACGGCAGATAATGGCCGCGCCGAAGCTCGGGTGATCGACGTAAGCGTCGCCGCAGACGTAGACAAAGTCCACCTCATCCCAGCCACGCTGCTTCACTTCCTGCGCTGTTGTCGGAAAAAACGGCATTTATTCAGTCTCCTCGCTGCTGCCGGCTCCCAGTGAGCCCAGCGCAGCCGTATCATCGTTGAGCGCGAGCATTTCCATATACTGCTGCTTGGTCATGAGCACCTTGCGGGGCTTGCTGCCCTCGAACGGGCCGATCACCCCTTTTTCTTCAAGCTCATCCATAATTCTCGCGGCTTTTGCATAGCCAATTTTGAGTTTCCGCTGTAAGAGAGTTGTTGAAGCTGACTGGCTCTCGACAACAACTGCAATCGCATCCATAGTTTCTTTATCAGCACCGCTGTCAGGGCTGCTGTCGGGATCAGGAAGCGCATTCCCTTTCTTTTTTTCAAGGACTGCCAGGCGGTCGATTTCTTCACAAACTTCGCTGTCATATTCGGTATCCTCCTGCGTTTTGATGAAGTTGACGACGTTTTCCACCTCTTCGTCGGAAACAAAACAGCCCTGAATACGAACCGGCTTGGAGATGCCGACGGGGTTGAAGAGCATGTCGCCGTTGCCCAGCAGCTTTTCGGCGCCCGCCGCGTCAAGGATGGTGCGGGAGTCGACCTGCGAGGAAACGGAAAGCGCGACACGGCTTGGGATATTGGCCTTGATGATGCCGGTGATGACGTCGACCGAGGGGCGCTGCGTGGCGATGACCAGGTGCATACCCGCGGCGCGCGCCATCTGCGACAGGCGGCAGATGGAATCCTCCACCTCGTTGGCGGCGACCATCATCAGGTCGGACAATTCGTCGATAAAAATGCAGATCTGATACATCGGCTGCATGTCGGGCGTGTGATCGGCCAGTTTATTGTAGCCCTTGATATCGCGCACGCCCTTTTCGGAAAAGAGCTTATAGCGCTTGAGCATTTCGGAAACCGCCCACGCCAGCGCACCGGCCGCCTTGCGCGCGTCGGACACGACGGGCACCATCAGGTGCGGGATGCCGTTGTAGACGGTGAATTCGACTTGCTTCGGGTCGATCATGATCATTTTGACTTCATCCGGCGTGGAATTGAAGAGGATGCTGATGATCATGGAATTGAGGCAGACCGATTTGCCGGAGCCCGTGGTGCCCGCGATGAGCAAGTGAGGCATTTTGGCCAGATCGGTGCACACGACGTTGCCGGAAATATCCTTGCCCAGCGCCACATTGAGCTTGCTTTTGGCGGATTTGAACTGGGGAGAATCGATGATCTCGCGCAGGGTGACGGTGGTGCGCAGCTTGTTGGGCACCTCGATGCCGACCGCCGCCTTGTTCGGGATGGGCGCTTCGATGCGCACGCCGGAAGCCGCCAGATTCATGGCGATATCGTCGGCCAGACCGGCGATGCGGCTGATCTTGATGCCGGGCGCGGGCTGAATCTCATAGCGCGTCACGGACGGGCCGCGGGCGATATCGACGATTTTGGTTTCGATGTTGAAATTGCGCAGCGTTTCGACCAGCTTGTCGGCGTTGGCCATCAGCTCTTCGCGCACGTCCGCGTCGCCGCCGCTGACGCTTTCGGCCAGGCAGCTCACGCCGGGCAGCACGTATTGCTTTTTCGGTTCGGCCTCTTCCTCCGCCAGATCTTCAAGCGTTTCCTGCACCGGGCGGTCTTTCTCCGACTCGCGGGCGGCTTTGTCGATCAGATCGACGACCTCCAGCGAGGAAAGCGGCTCATCGGGAACAGGCTCGTCGGCAGGCTCGTCCGCTGACAGCGCGTCGGGCTGCTCGGCAAGGGGTTCGTCGCCATGCGCGTTCGGCATCGGCAGAAAGCTGGGCGCATCGGGGGTCTCATCCCCTTCCGA
>CAMJHI010000186.1 GCA_946405475.1 uncultured Clostridia bacterium | reverse complement strand
ACAAATGGCATTTTACCACAATATCTTTGTTAAGACCCTGCACGAGCTGGACGATCCGCAGCCGTTCATCCGCGGCATCGTGGCGGAGCTCGGGCCGGAATATAAAGAGATCGAATACACCCAGCCGCAGCGCCGCGCCGGGAAGACCCACAACAATTTTTACAGCCTTTACGACGCCGCGATGCTCTCCTTCACCTCCTACACCAAGATCGGGCTGCGTCTGGCGGTGTTCGCCGGGGCGATCTTAGGCGTGATCTCGTTTTTGATCGCACTGGTTTATCTGATCCTGAAGTTAGTGTTCTGGGATCGTTTTGCCGCCGGTATGGCGCCGATCCTCATTGGCGTGTTCTTCATGGGCTCGATCCAGCTTTTCTTCATCGGGCTGCTGGGCGAATACATCATGAACATCAACTCGCGCGTGATGAAGCGGCCGCTGGTGGTCGAAGAAGAGCGCATCAACTTTGAAGATACCGAAGAATAAAAAGCAAAAGACATCTCTGTGGTTCGGAGATGTCTTTGTTAAAATAAGGGAGAAACAGTATGAACACCAAGGAAGAAACCGTATTCCGGAACACCATCTACAAGGGTAAGATCCTGAACCTGCGCGTGGATATCGCCGAGCTGCCCAACGGCAAAGAGGCGGTGCGCGAGGTGGTGGAGCACAGCGGCGGCGTCACGGTTGCCGCGCTGACGGATGAGATGGAGCTGATCTTTGTGCGCCAGTTCCGCTACCCCTATATGGAAGAGGTGCTGGAGCTGCCCGCAGGGAAGCTGGAAAAGGGCGAGAAGCCGCTGGAGGCCGGCAAGCGGGAATTGCAGGAAGAAGCGGGCGTGACCGCCGAGCAGTTTATCAACCTCGGCCGGTTTTATCCCACGCCGGGCTACACCAACGAGGTCATTTATCTTTACGGCGCGATCGGACTGAAAAGCGGCAAACAGGATTTGGACGACGATGAGTTCCTGAACGTCGAAACGATCCCGCTGAACAAGGCGGTCGAAATGATCCTCAACAACGAGATCGTCGACGGCAAAACGCAGGCCGCCGTGCTCAAGCTCGCCGCCCTGCTGGAGAAAAAAGCGGCGGAATATCAGGAATAAACCCGGTCTCTCAACGATCTGTGATGCAAAAGAGGTCTTGCCCGACAGAGCAAGACCTCTTTTTGATTCTTTGTGATACAATCACGGTTTCGTGCTTCGCACCGGGGAACCCCCGGCGGGGTTTCGCCCGCTGCGGCGGGCGGCCAAAGGCTCCGCCTTGGAAAACCGTAAGCCTTTGAAAAGGCTTGACCGAAACTTTCATTATTACGCTTTGGCTTCTTCCGGTTCGTCATAGGTGATGCCGGCGGCAGCGCGCTTTTCGGCCAGCTCACGCTGCACCTTCTTTTTGTTTTCACCCGAAAGCTTGTAGAAGAACATCGGGATGGCGCACAGCAGCATGCTGATACCGGGGATGAGCGAGATCAGGGAGAAGATGGCAAAATTCTGGGAGGTGGGCAGATCGGTCGCCGCCTTGATGACCTCGGTGCTGAGCATTTCCTCGGGCTTGAAGCGAATGGCCATATACATCAGAATGATGCCGCAGGTGGAAAACGCGGAGCCGAATTTGTTGATGAGCCCCTGACAGGCGGAACCGAGCGCGTTGTCGCGCCGACCGGTCTTCAGTTCCATATAATCCAGACAATCGTAGATCATGGCGATGGAAATGGTGTTGATCACGCCCAGCGGGATGCATTCAATGAGCATGAACGGAATGCAGAAGTAAATGCCCTTGGTGGCAAAGAAGCTGCCCTGTTCGGCGTAAATGGCGATCCGCCCCATGGCCGTGGTGCCGAGGCTTGCCGCAAAACCGGCCAGACAGGTGGTGAGCAGCAGCTTTTTGTAATCGAATTTTTTCATCAGCCAGGGCATGAAAATGGTGGAACCGAACATGCCGACCACGGCGCAGAGCTGGAAGATCGTTTTGACCGTGCTGATGGACGCGTCGATGTATTTGGTCTTTTCCGCCAGCGACATGCCGGTGAGATCGGGACCGATGTAAAAAGCGTAACGTCCCACGTGAATGGCCGCCGCCTGCACCATATAGCGCCCGCTGGAAAGCAGACCCGTGGCGATGACCAGCAGCAGCGGCTTGCAGGTAAAGACGCGGTGCAGCGTGGATTCCTCGCCCTTGACGTGCTTGGTCGGGGGCGGTACGGCGCGTTCCTTGATGTGGAAATAGGAGTTGATATACATGATCGAGCCGATGACGACGATCGTCAGCGCGATGATCAGGTATTTTTTCTTGTTATAAGCGACCGGATCGGCCGTACTGATGACAAGAGGCAGCAGGAAGCCCGCCGCAAAGAAGAAGATTTCCGGCAGGGCGGAACCGACGGAGTTCCAGATCTTGGTGAACGAAACCACGTGGCTGCGTTCATCGGGGTTGGGGGTGATGACGTTGGGAAAGCTCCAGAACGGCACGTCCGCCATGGTGTAGACCATGCCCCACAGCACGTAGACCACGGCGCAGAAAACCATCAGCGGCGTTCTGCCGAGGTTCGGGCTGAGGTACATCAGCACCGTGAGGATCGCAATGGGCGGCGTTGCAAAAAGGATATAGGGCTTGAGCTTGCCCCACTTGGTCGTGTGCCGGTCAACGATGACGCCCATGATCGGGTCGTTGATCGCGTCCCACACGCGCGCGAGCAGCATGAGCATCAACACAAAGATCAGCGGAAGCTGCAGCGTGCTGACGTAGTAATCGCTGATATAGCTGGACATCATGGCATAGATCATGCCCTGCCCCATCGCGCCGATGGAAAACATCCACAGTTCCTTTTTGCCGACGTAGGTTTTGGGCTGAATGCCGGTGGTTTTCGACGACATAACAACTCTCCTTTTTGGTGTTGGATTAAGCAACCGAAAAGCAGAAAGGTCTTGCCGATGCGGACAAGACCTTTGCCGGTTTATCAGAACATTTCAATATACTGCTCGCGCTTGGCGCCGACGGAAACGTATTTGATCGGGCAGCCGACCTGCTTTTCGAGGTAGGCGATATAATCCAGCGCCGCCTTGGGCAGGTCTTCCTTTTTGCGGCAGGCGGAAATATCGGTTTTGAAGCCCTCAAAATACTCATAGATCGGCTTGGCGCGATCCAGACGGCCGCCGATGCAGAAATCCTCCGTGCGTTCGCCGTCGATCTCGTAAGCGACGCAGACCGGGATCTTGTCAAGGTAAGACAGCACGTCGAGCTTGGTCAGAGCCAGGCAGGTCGCGCCCTGCATCATCACGCCGTATTTGGAGGCGGGCACGTCAAAGCCGCCCACGCGGCGCGGCCGACCCGTAGCGGCGCCGTATTCGCCGCCCGCTTCGCGCAGCTCATCGCCGGATTTGTCGAACAGTTCACAGGTGAACGGGCCTTCGCCCACGCAGCTCGAATACGCCTTCATGATGCCGATGACTTCGTCTAACTTTTTGCCCGGGATCCCCGCGCCGATGGGCGCGTAGGCGGCGATGGTGGAGGAGGAAGAGGTATAGGGGTAAATGCCGAAATCAATGTCGCGCAAGGCGCCGAGCTGCGCCTCGAACATGACGGACTTGCCCTGCGCCACTGCCTCGTTGAGCAGCGCGGTGGTATCGCACACGTAATCGGCGAACGGCAGGCCGTAATCCGCCAGCCACCGGATCATGTCGGCCGCCTGCAGCGGTGCGCTGCCGTAGCCCTTTTCGACTGTAAGGTTTTTCCATTCAAGGATGAACGGCATTTTCTTTTTGACGGCCTCAAAGTCGAGCAGGTCGCCCATGCGGAACGCCTTTTTCATGTATTTGTCGGAATACACGGGCGCGATGCCGCGGCGGGTGGAGCCGAATTTGGCGTCGCCCAGACGGTCTTCTTCCAGGCAGTCGAGCAGCTTGTTGTAAGGCATGCAGATGACCGCTTTGTCGCTGATCTTCAGGTTTTTGGGGCTGACCTCGATGCCGCCCGCGCGCAGGCGCTCGATCTCGTGGGTGAGATGTTCCACGTCGATGACCATGCCGGGGCCCATGACGTTGACGGTGGTTTCGCTGAGGATGCCGGAGGGGAGAAGGTTGAGGATGAACTTGCCCTTATCGTTGACCACGGTGTGGCCGGCGTTGTTGCCGCCCTGATAACGGCAGACCACGTCGAACCGTTCGCTGAACAGGTCGACCATGCGGCCCTTGCCTTCATCGCCCCAGTTGATTCCTACTACTGCTGATAACATGATTCTTTCTCCTCGTCTATTATTCGGGTTTGATCACTTCGTTGAGCTCGTTGGAACGGAACACCGCCTCGATGAGCTTCATCAGCCGCCGCTGCTGATCGTGCGTCACGTTCGGCTTCGCGCCGTTGAGAAGCACGTCGCGGATGTTCAGATAGTAAGCGTCCCAATCGTCCTTCGCGTCGGGCAGCGGATAATGCTTGATGGTGTCGTCCGTGCGCGGCGCCATGGTCTTGGTCAGGCCGACGCCCGCCTTGATCGGCACGGAATCGCGGTTTTCCCAATCGGAGACCATCACGATCTCGCCGTTGCCCTGCCAGTCTTTGATCACGGCGGTGCCGTTTTCGCCGCAGACGTACCACAGGGGCATTTCGATGAAGTTGTTGGTCATGACCTCGATCTGCCACTGGATGCCGCCCTCAAACACGATGATGGCCTTGAAGCCGTCGTCACATTCAAAGTTGGTGATGTTGGTGCACTGCGCATAGACCGAGAGCATTTTACGCTCGCCCATCATGGTGAGCATCTGATCGAGCAGATGCACGCCCCAGTCGAGAACCATGCCGCCGCCGTGGATCTTTTCCTTGCGCCAGTCGCCCGGAATGCCGCGGGAGCCGTGCACGCGGTGCTCGATGGTGTGGATCTTGCCCAGCGTGTTGCTGTCAAAAATGTGCTTGACCTTCA
>CAMJHI010000185.1 GCA_946405475.1 uncultured Clostridia bacterium | reverse complement strand
CGATGATTTCATCCGGGCGCATATTCCAAACGAGATCCTGACGATCTATACAAAATAACGAGCGAAACAAGCTGAAAGAAAGGGGGGGAGAAGGTTGAGCCTGCAGGAGCGCATTTACAGCATGCTGATCGTTTCGGCGTCGCAAAAATTCAACCAGGCTCTGCCTGAACTGTTCCCCGTTTCCACCTTTTCGCCCGTTGCCACCGTCACCGACGTCAGCGCCGCCAAGCGGGCGGTCGCCGAGCGGGATTTTGATTTTGTGGTCATCAATTCTCCTTTGCCGGATGACGTCGGGCTGCGCTTTGCCATTGACGTGATTTCCTCCGACCAGACGGTGGTGCTGTTTCTGGCGCGGGCGGAGCAATACCCCGACGCTTACGATAAGCTGGCTGAGCACGGCGTTTTTCTCATGCAGAAGCCGCTGTCCAAGGCGATGTTCCAGTTGGTGAACGGGTGGCTGATCAGCGCGCGCGAGCGCATTCGCAAAACGGAAAAGAAAACGCTTTCCATCGAAGAAAAAATGACCGAGATCCGATTGGTCAACCGCGCCAAATGGCTGCTGATCAGCGAACTGAGCATGACCGAGCCGGACGCGCACCGTTACATCGAAAAGCAGGCCATGGATCGCTGCGTACCCCGCCGACGGGTCGCGGAAGAGATCATTAAAACTTACGGATAAAACAAAAAAGCGGCGGACAGAACACTGTCCGCCATTTTTTATGCCATGTCAGGTCGTGATCAGAAACAGGCAGCCGTTGAGCACGAGCCAGCCGAGCGCCGCCGGAAGGATCTGCCGGAGCCCGGCCTTTTGCTTGACGAAGCGGCAGATCAGCAGCCCCGTCAGATGCAGCAGGCAAAGCACGGTGATGATCATGGTCACGATCCCGCTCGGCCAGTCGGGCAGCACGAGCAGGGGCGGCAGCGCCGCCGCGAAGCGGTAGGTGAGGTAGCTGAGGAAAAAGACGGCCAGCGCCAACACCGGCGCCATCATCGCACCTGTGCTGAGAAAAGAACGAAGCACAGGCCGGGGCGTTTCGCTCTGTTTGAGCAGTACGAGCGTCGTCAGAAAGGTCAGCACCGGCAGCGCGGGCGTGAGCGTGATGAGCCGCACGATCCAGTTCTTGGGCAGATAGGGCAGGCTGGCCACGCCGTGCTGCCAGAAGTGGATCACGACGCACGCGGCGATCAGCAGCAGCGGAAAGAGCAGCTTGTTGGCCTTTTTCATTTCGTTTCCTCCTTTCCGCGCAGCACTTCGGCATTCATCCGCAGCCACACGATGGGATTGTTGCTGCGCGCAACGCGCGTCAGCGGCGCAGCGTCAGTGTAGGTGTTGCCGCTCAGCGTGACGTTGACGCAGTCGCTCAGGAAATACGACCGCCCCTGACCGATATCGTGCCGGAACGCGTCGCCCCGCGTGATCGTATTGTTGCGGAACACAAAGTTGTTGACGTTGTTCACAACCATCAGATTGCCGCAGATGTCGCGGAACTCATTGTTTTCGATGCGGATATTGGTGAAGGCGTTGGAGTGGTTGCTTTTGTCGAGCAGGTGGGTGCCCACCTCGATGACCTCGGTGCCGATGACGGCGCATTCGATAAATTTGTTGTTGCGCACAAGAATATTGTCCGCGCCCGTTCCCTCGTGCCACACGCCGTTGATGTCCATGATGATCTTGATGGCGTTGTGCGTCATTTTATAAAACGTGTTGTTTTCCACCAGCCCGTCCGAGGTTTGCAGCAGCAGGCTTCTGGCGCGGTGCTCGTGGAAGTAGTTGTTGCGGATGACGTAATGGCCGCCCGTGTTGTCGCGGTTGAACAGGAAACAGCCCTTTTTGACGCTCTTGTGCAGGTCCTCGGTGAACGTGACCTTGCGCTGCCCGTCTTCCAGCCTCGTGCAGCTTTCCACTTTGGCAGTGACGCCCATGAGGTTAAAGCGCGTGTTGCGGAACACTGCGGTGTCGCCGGCGTCAAGGTTCATGGAGCCGTCGGCTTCAAAGATGAGCGTCCGGCTGTCGTCCACGCTGTTGACCCAACCGACGCCGCTGTTGATGTTCACGTCGTCGTCGCCCTGACGGCTGAACTCGCAGTTTTCAATCAAAAAGCAGCCGTCGGAATCGTTGATGTGCACCGCGTCGGCGTCCAGCGAAATGCAGCGGGTGTCGGCGTGTTCCGGATCGGGGCCGATGAAGAGGTTGCGCAGGGCAAAGTGCGACGTTTTTTCGCCGACGATGATGCCCATGCCCGTGCCGCCGAACAGCTTGAGTCCGTCGAGGGTGATATCCCGGCATTGCTCATAAATATCGATCAGCGAGCCGCCGTAGGCCGTGCTGCGCAGAATGAACGAGTTGCCCCCGAAATGCGCCCACGCGCCGTTGTGCACCACCCGCAGGGTGTTTTCGCCGACCTTTTTCACGCTTTTGATCACGTCGGGGTTCTGCCCGTCATAGCTTTCAATATAAACGCCCTTCGCGCCGTAGGTGCCGGTTTCCGGGTCGCTCTGACACACCGCGTAGAGCATGTCCTCTCTGGCATAGGCGGGGTCGTCAAAAATGAAGTCGAGCGTGTTCTTTTCGCCCTTCACGGTTTCGGCGCGGGCTATAGCGCCCAGAGGCATTTTGTCCCAGTTCCAGTCGAACGTCAGGCCGCGGATCTCCAGACACTCGCAGTGATGGAGCGTGAAAAAGCTGCCGGAGCAGTCGTACAGGAGCTTCGCGCCGGCGCCGTCGATGCACACGTCCTTCAGTTCTTCCAGCAGCAGCTGCCCCGTCACAAGGTAATCGCCCTTTTCAAAAAGCAGGCGCGTACCGGGGTGGTCGGCGCAGTAGGTGAAGGCCGCGTTGAGCGCATCCACGTTGTTGGGGTTGTCGGGCGAGGCGCCGAACTGCGAAACGGGCACGGTCTGCAGCGCCTGTTCTTTTGGCGATTGAATATAAAACCGCGTGCCGCCGATACCGTTCACTTCCAGGGCCTCACGCCGCTCGTTCGCCGCCGGGGTGGGTTCGACCAGCACCTCGCGCGTTTCGGGCAGCGGCGTCGGCCGAAAGGCCAGATACGCGGCGGGCGCGGCGATCACGGCAAGAACGACAAGAAAGATCAGCACTTTTTGAAATCGCTTCATATCGAATGTCTTTCCTTTCCTGATTGGTTTCTTTTCAGTCGATCGGCAGATCGAGCCGTTCAATGCTGCGGCTCCACTGCGCGATGGCGTCGGGGTCATACTCTTTCGGCGCGCGCTGATAGAGCTTTGCCGCGCGTGCGCCGCGCATCAGCCCGTTGACCACGGCGAAAAAGGCCGACGGATTTTTCAGGCCGCGCTTTAATTTACCCAGCAGCGCGGGCACGCTCACGTTCTGCCCGCCGCCCGCCAGATCGCCGGATTCGACGACGCGCGCCGCAAACAGAAAATCGACGTCCTGCGCCGGCAGGCTCAGCAGAGCGCTCTTGAGCCCGGCGTTTTTGGCGGTGCTGCCGCCGTAGAGACGGTGGAATTCCCGGTTATAGATCCAAAGCTCCTGCGCCGTGCAGTCCGGATGCGCCAGCACCGTTTCGGCCAGCAGCTTTCCGGCGCGCAGCGACAAATCGATGCCCATGCCGTTCATGGGGGTGGTCATGAACGCGCTGTCGCCCACGGCGGCATAGCCGTCGGCCGTCATCCGCGTGAGCGGCCGCCGCACGGGGATCACGCCGTTCTGCCCGCCGTGCACGATTTGTGTGCCCATCCACGGGTGCGCCGCGCGAAAACGCGAAACGTGTTCGTCAAACTGCGCGTCGGTCAGCGGATCGATGCGGCCGATCAGCACGTCAACGCTGTCGGGGTTCGTACAAAACCATGACAGCCCCTGTTCGCCCGCGTGCCGCAGATAGACCTCGAACGGAATGTCGGCGGCCGTCACGCCGGGCAGGCGGTCATAATAGACGCGCCGCGCGTAAAACAGGTCGCCGCGGCGCGGCGATTTTTCGACGCCGAGTTCTTCCGGCAGGTTGGTGCGCACGGGCGAAAACACGCCCGCCGCGTCAATGATAAGGTCGGCTTCCAGCTCGCCCGCTTTTGTGTGCAGCCCCGCCACGCGCCGTCCGTTCATCAGCGGCGCCGTGACCGGCGTTTCAAACAAAAAGGAAACGCCGCAGGCTTCGGCATGCTCCAGCAGCAGGTTCAGCAGCGGCTTGCGCCACATGACCCGTTGACGGCTGTTTGGGTCAAAATGGATATCGACGTGCGTCGCCCCGTCCGGGCTGACAAAGGTGCAGTCGCCCCGGTCGCGCCAGATGGCGGGGGGCAGATCGTTTTCCGTAATGCCGAGCAGCCCGGTCAGCACGGAAAACGTGAAGCGATCCTCCCAATCGTGGCCGAGCTGTTCACGCGCTTTTTGTTCCACGACCGTGACGCTGTGGCCGGCCTTGGCCAGGATCGCGCCGGCGGCCAGTCCACCGTGACCGGCGCCCGCGATCAGAATCCGCATGGCAGTTCCTCCCTTGAAATAGACTCGGTTGTATCGTCGCGGCCGCGCAGGCCGACCCTTGCTTTCACAATGGCTCCGTATGCCGTGATCCTGTGCCGAACCTCGTCAGCGTCGATCGGCCGAAGAATGGCGATATGTACCAGCCCGTGGTGAAAATCGATTTTCTTGGGGCTGCACAGCTCCAGCTTGTTGAGGCAATCGACGGCCGCCTGTTCCGAATCGAAAACGTTGATGAGCTGCGCGTCGGTTTCGGAACGGTTCAGATAGGCGTCGATCAGCTGCTGTTCGGTGAGCCGTTCAAAACGGCCGGTGGTCATGATATCGAAGACCTCGTCCATGACCGCGTACTTTTTCACTGCGTTACCACCTCGGCTTACGGTATTTGTGCTGATTTTATGCTATCACTTACACAGAAAATCGTCAAGCCTCTTTTCTTGTGCGGGCTGCGGCAGATGAACGGATTTT
>CAMJHI010000184.1 GCA_946405475.1 uncultured Clostridia bacterium | reverse complement strand
TTCCAACCTTTTGGGCTGGTGTTCGTCCGGAGCAGACGGTTGTGAATCTGATATCGCCAACGGTGGGAACAGAGATCGGTATTTATCTGATCGGGTTTGAGTATGTGATATTGGCCATTGGTCTTACAGTCTTTTTCGCAGTCATTTGTGCGTGGCGTGTCCGCATTGAGCTTCCCCCGCGTGGGAAAAACGTGCTGAGGGTTCTGAGCCGGAAAGCAAAGGCTGTCTGCTGTCTCATCCTTGCCGGTATCATGTTTGTGTTTGCCTCGGTGTTCATTTCATACACTCTTGATATGCCGGTCGTGTTCAAAATGTTTCTTGTGCCGTCGGATTTTATCGAAAAAGAGTACGTTGATCTGCGCGATGTTCAGGTCAAGTTTCCTGAACGGAAACGGAATCTGATCTATATATATCTGGAGTCCATGGAAAACACCTATTTGTCCAAGGATCTCGGCGGCTATATGAACGAGAACCTGATGCCCGAATTGGCGGAGCTTGCTTATGAGGGCGATGTCTTTTCCAATACCCAGCGCAAATTTGGCGGCCCGATCCAGATCACCGGAACGGAATGGTCGATGGCATCCATGGTCAATCAAACCATGGGCATCCCGATGAAAGTGCCTCACGATTTTTCAGCTTATTCAACGCCCGGTCATTTCCTGAAAGGGGTATACGGGTTAGGCGATCTGCTGAAAGATAACGGATACGAGCAGTCGATGTTAGTCGGCGCAACGGCTGTGTTCGGCGGCTTAGATCATATGTACCATACGCACGGTGATTATAAAGTTATTGATTATGATTATGCGCTGAAAACCGGCATGATCCCGCCCGGCTATAAGGTTTGGTGGGGCTTTGAGGATGATAAGCTGTTTGCTTTTGCCAAAGAAGAACTGCTTGAACTGTCTCAAGGCGATAAGCCTTTTAACTTAACAATTGAAACGATCGACACACATGCTATCGGCGGATATCTGCCTGACGGTGCGCCTGAGCCGTTTGAAGACCATTATGCAAACGCAATTGCGTACAATACGCGTAAAGTCGTGGAGTTCGTTCGTTGGGTGCAGGAACAGCCTTTTTACGAGAATACTACGATCATACTGATCGGCGATCACCACAGTATGGACATGTTCTTCTTCAAAGATTTTGATGAAAATTACCTGCGAACAACGTTTAACCTGATTCTGAATCCTGCTGAGTCGGTCAGAGATACTGATGAGTCCCGTTTTGTGAATCGTACATATGCAAATTTCGACATGTTTCCAACGACGCTCGCGGCTATCGGCTGTGAAATCGAAGGAAACCGAGCGGGGCTCGGCACTAATCTGTACTCACCGCAAAAAACGTTACTGGAAACCTATGGAATAAAACATGTTGACAACGAACTGCAAAAGCGCAGTGACTTTTATAATCATACCCTTACGGTTATGGAATGAACCGGCATAAATAATAATTGCCCCCTGTGATGACGAAAAAGCATCACAGGGGGTTCTGAATTATATGAGAGAAGCGGGATACTTATATCTCGATCTGATAATCCGCCATCTGGCCGACGGATTCCCACAGCCGGTCGGCCTTTTTGACCCATTCGGGGAAATGTGTGGGCGTGGCGGGATAGCGCGCGTAGTGCAGCATGACCCGCAGCCCCTTCACGCCGCCGAGCAGCATGCCGTCGATCTCCGCGGGCTTGATGTGGCCCGTCGCCATGCCGTAAAGGATGAAAAACACGGCCTTGGCGATCTCACCCGGGCCGACGCCGCCTTTTCCGGCGACCGCGCCGATGATCCTTTTGCTGAAGATCGCGTCATGCTTGAACAGAAAATCGTTCATCCGGATCGAGTGATTGACCGCCCGCGCGAACGCGGCGAGCACCAGCGCAAATTCCTTGCCCTGTCCGTCGTTGTAACGCTTGTTGATCGGCCACAGCGCTTCCCGCGTGGGGTACGCGCCGTTTTGCAGCGCGGCCGAAGCCACTTCGGCGGCGATCTCCTCCAGCGCCAGCGCTGCCGTGGTGCCCTCGCCGTTGTCAGGCTTGGTCAGGCAGGCCGCGTCGCCCATGCAAAGGAAGCCGTCCGCCACAAAGGAATACAGCGGGCGGCGGTAGGGGGTGGTGCCGGTCTCCTCGCGCACCACATGATAGGGCGGCGTTTTGACGTTTTGGCAGAACAGGCGGTAGAACCGTTCGCCAGCTTCGAGGCTGCGGCTCGAGCCGATGCCGACGATCGCGTCCGCCGAATCGTCCGACGGCGAGATCCACGCTTTATAGAACATGTAAAAATATGATTTGAGCCAGCGCTCCATGGGTTCGTCAAACTTGATATAGCGCAGCTTCACAAAAAATACGTCCCGCTCTGTGAGCGAAAACTGCTCCACACCGTAATCCGCGGGCAGCGAGCGGCGCACGACCGCCTGCTTGCCGGAACAGTCCGCCAGCAGTCGGCAGCCGACCTCGACCGATTCGCCCTCATGCGTGAACCGCACGCCGGTGATGCGCCCGTCGGTCAGGATCGCGCTGTCAAAGCAGGCGCTGTAAACGATTTCCGCGCCCGCCGCCTGCGCCCAGACGTTCATGCGCCGCATGTAGCCGTTTTTGTGCATGCCGATCACAGCGGTCTTTTTGAGCTTGGGGTGCTGCCCGTAGGGCGAAAACTGGTGCTCTTCGGTGAAGGCAAAGCAGTAAACGCCGTCGCCCGGCTGCACCTTGGGCAGATCGTAGCGTTCCATTTCCGCCTGCGCCATATGGAACACGTCGTATTCGCGGCTGAGCGTTTCGGGCGTGTCCTTTTCGACCACCAAAACGTCGAACCCGCGCTGCGCCATCTGCCGCGCAAAATACGCCCCCGCCGACGACGCCCCGACGATCACAATATCATAAGCTTCCTTCATGCGATTTTCACTCCCTTACGGTAATGATTGTAGCGCATAAAGGATGATTTGACAAGAGCCCGCGGCAAATCACAGCAACCAATGAAAAAGGCCGTGCCGCGTGAACGGCACAGCCCTTTGATTTGAATTATTGAATCAGTCTTTGAAATAACGGTTGAGCAGGCCCTCGAACGCCTTGCCGTGACGGGCTTCGTCCTTGCACATTTCGTGCACGGTGTCGTGGATGGCGTCGTAATTGCGCTGTTTGGCGAGCTTGGCCAGGGCGAGCTTGCCCTCGGTCGCGCCGAATTCCGCGTCAACGCGCTTCTGCAGGTTTTCTTTGGTGCTGTCGCTGAGCACTTCGCCGAGAAGCTCGGCAAACTTGGCAGCGTGTTCCGCTTCTTCAAACGCGATGCGCTTGTAGGCTTCGGCCACTTCGGGGTAACCCTCGCGGTCGGCCACGCGGCTCATGGCAAGGTACATGCCGACCTCGCTGCATTCGCCGGTGAAATTGTTGCGCAGCTCGGTGATGATATCCTCTTCCACGCCCTGCGCTACGCCGACTTTATGTTCATCGGCCCAAACTCTTTCGCCGGCTTCCTGCACGGTGAATTTTTCACCGGGGCATTTGCAAAGGGGGCAGAAATCGGGGGCGGAATCACCTTCGTGAACGTAACCGCAGACGGGGCAAACAAACTTTTTCATGGGAAATCTCTCCTTTTCGTTTTTTCAGGGAATTATACAATTCACTGTCTTTATCATACCGAAAAACGAACACTTTGTCAATAAAAAACTGCCGATTGCATGAACAAGCGGCAGTTTGGGTTTTATTCGGCTTTTTTGTAGCCCTTGCTGACCAGCAGGTTTTTGATGCGGTCGGCCGGGTCGAGCAGGTGGCTGACGGACATATCGTGGTTGAGCGTGTCGATGATGTAGGAAATGTATTTGGACATATCGACCTCGGTGTACCAATCCCGGGCGAGCAGCTCGGGGGTGCAGTAAATGAGGTTGGTGGTGAACACGTGGTCGATGATGCCTTTTTCGTAGGCGTCGTCAAACCCGTCAAGCCCGTTGCAGAACAGGCCGAAGCTGCTGCAGATGAAAATGCGGTTGGCTTTCAGATCCTTGAGCTTGCCGGCGACCTCCAGCATGGATTCGCCGGAGGAGATCATGTCGTCAACAATGATCACGTCCTTGCCCTCAACGTTCGCGCCGAGGAATTCGTGGGCGATGATCGGGTTGCGGCCGTTGACGATGCGGGAATAATCGCGCCGCTTGTAGAACATGCCGAGCTCGACCTCAAGCACGGTGGAATAGTAGATGCAGCGCCCCATGCCGCCCTCGTCGGGGGAAATGACCATCAGGTGATCCTTGTCAAAGTGAAGGTCGACGATCGTTTTCGTCATGGCCTTGATCATCTGGTAAACGGGCTGAACGCTTTCAAAGCCGCTGAGCGGAATGGCGTTTTGCACGCGGGGATCGTGCGCGTCGAAGGTGATGATGTTGTCAACGCCCATATAATTGCAAAGCTCCTGCAGCATGTTGGCGCAGTCGAGCGATTCACGCGTGGAGCGCTTGTGCTGCCGCCCTTCGTAGAGCATGGGCATGATGACCGTGATGCGCCTTGCCTTGCCGGCCACGGCGCTGATGGCGCGCTTGAGGTTGGCAAAATGCTCGTCGGGGCTCATGGGCACGCGCATGCCGTACATTTCATAGTCGACGCCGTAATTGAAGCAGTCGCACAGAATGAAAAGGTCGTAGCCGCGCACGGTTTCGTGAATGGTCGCCTTGCCTTCGCCGGTGCCGAAGCGGGGGAAGCGCACGTCGATCAGATAAGAGGAACGCTCATAGCCTAAGAACGAAAGTGTGTCCTTGTGCTCGTGCAGCCGCTCCGCTCTCCAGGTGGTCAGGTACCAGTCGATCCTTTTTGCCAAATTTTCACAGCCGGGCAGGGCAATGATGCCGAGCTGACCGTGAGGGATCGTTTGAAAGTTTTCATCAAATCCGGCCATTTTTTCGTTCCCCTTTTTATTAAATTTCGGAAGTCCCGTTACGTTCATTGTAACGGAAAGAAAAGGATTTGTAAACAGGAACAGCCG
>CAMJHI010000183.1 GCA_946405475.1 uncultured Clostridia bacterium | reverse complement strand
GCTTGCCCTACGGATAAGACGGCAGTGACAGATCATTTTTCAGCACAATGAAAAAACCGCACAGCGCTCGACAGTCATTGATCGTTGTACGGTTCATGTTGTAGGGCACGCATTCTTGCGTGCCGCAAACTAAAACTAAGGCGGAAGGCAAAAGTAAGCTGATAGCCGATAGCCGATAGTTTTTCAATGCGAAAGGCGAAAGGCGAAAGGCGAAATGAAGGGTCGCTGCGCTCCGATTATATTGTTTTCATCTGATTTGACTGCTTCGGTGCAGCCGAAAAAGTCATCTTCGCCCGCGGCAAGCATAAATGCTTGCCCTACGGATAAGACGGCTGTGACAGATCAGCTTTTTGATCGATAAAAAGGCCGAACAACGTTGACCCGTTGATCGTTGTGCGGTTCATGTTGTAGGGCACGCATATATGCGTGCCGCAAGCTAATGCGAAAGGCAAAATTAAGCTGATAGCGGACAGCCGCTTGATCACACAAATAATCTAATCGGGTAAGGGCGGAGCCCTTCCGCCATTACGCCTTTCGCACTTCGCCTTTCGCATTATCAGAAGGGGAAATAATTCGATGATAAAAAAGCTTTTGATCGCCGCGGCGGCGATTGCGGTGATTGCGGCTGCCGCCATCGGCTTTTATTCCCTGAAGCCCGTTTCGGTCGACCTCGGCGATTCGGATTTATACAGCGAGGCCGAACGGCAGGCCGCCGTTGACGTGGTGAAAGAAAAATTCAAGGAGCTCGACGGCTGCAAGCTGTTCAAGCTCAGCTACGCGGGCGATAAAGCCAGCCGCGCTGAAGCCGGTTACAACACGGATTACGACGAAGCGATCCAGATCAACTCTGTGTTCCTTTCGCCGCTCACTTCGCGCGGCCCATGGGAGGCGCACGAAATTTACACCTGGCATTTTATTCTCATGCGCAAAACCGGCGGCGAATGGAAGCTGCTCACCTACGGATACGCCTAAACAAAAACAGCGGCAAAAGCCGCTGTTTTTGTAAATTAGGAATTATGAATTAGGAATTAGGAATTTTCTGTTGTCAGCAGTGAGATTATAGCTCTATGGATAAGACAAAAAGGCAGCCGTCGGTGCGGGCGGGGTGTTTGGATCGGCGCGAAGATTTTGGGCAAAGATCGACGGAAAAGGCTCCGCCAAAATATGCGCAAGAAGTTGATAAGACAAAGGAACCGTTGCTTTGGTCGGAAGTGTATGGTTTGACGAGAGGATTTTAACAAAGTCCGCCATAAATATTCCAACATAAAACGCTTCATCGTGAGAGAACAAAAGCAGCCGTCGGTACGGGCGGGGGTGTTTGGATCGGCGCGAAGATTTTTGGCAAGGTCGACGGAAAAAACTCCGTCTAAATTTGCGCAAAAAATTGATGAAGCAAAGGAACCGTTGCTTTGGTCGGAAGTGTTTGGATTGACGAGAGGATTTTTCGCCGGGCGAAGGTAAAACCACAGGCAATACTTGATGTATTGCAGAGGGCCCGACGGAAAATAATCCGTCAAAATATGCGCCAGCGATGAAAAGGCACAGGAACCGTTCTTTCGGTCGGGGATGCGCGATTTGGCGAGAGAGTTTTTCGCCGACCAAAGCAAAAAGCGCAGGGAATACTTGGTGTATTCCCGAGCATTTTGGCAAAGGTCGACGGAAAAGGCTCCGTCAAGGCGCGTATCAACGACCGAAAGAGCGGTTCCCATACAAACACAAGAGCGACAGGCGAAAAACCTGCCGCTCTTGTGTTCCCATTCGCAATATGTTCACAAAAAACATTTGTCGATATTATGTTTGTATTATACACGCTCCGGGCTGTGTTGTCAAGAAAAATTTTCCAATCCCTTAGAAAATGATCGGAGCCGTAAAGAAGAAAAGCGGAAAACCCGGTTTATTTCGCTTTCCAGCCGCAGATGCCGCCGTAATACGCGATCTCGCCGTTGTCGCCGATGACGGCCAGCACGCCGTTTTCGACGCCCGTCAGGTAGATGCGGTCGCTTTTGTTGATTTTGACAATGCTCGTCAGCGTGTCGTGCGACGGGCCGAAACGGCTGTTGGTGACCACGCAGGTCGTGGGCCGCAGGGTCGAAATGAACGGCTCGCTGCTCGACCCGCCGTAACCGTGGTGACCCACCTTGAGCAGGTCGACCTTGCCGATTTCGGGCGCCAGACGGGCTTCGTCGCCCGAATTGTTATCCATATCGCCGGCCAGAAAGATCTTCGTGCCGTTCTTTTCCAGCAGCACCCCGAACGAGTTGTCGTTTTCCCCGACTTTGCCCTCGCTTTCGGGGTCAACGGCGTTGATCAGCGTCACGGTGAAATGACCAAACGCAAACGTCACGGGGTCGGGGTTCTGGATCAGCGGAACGTTCCGCTCGTTCAGGGCGGCCACCATCTGATCGTAAACCTCCTGATTGTCCCAGTCGGTCACTTCATGGTCGTTGATCTTGCTGCTGTCGTAGGCTTTGAGATAGGCGCGGCCGACCGTTACGTCGGGGTCGCGGATGATCGTGTCAAAGCCGCCGATGTGGTCGGAATGCGCGTGCGTGCCAAGCACGAAATCCAGATGCACCTTGCCGTTTTCATCGGCGCAGTTCTGCTTGAGGTAGCCGAGCACCTCCTGCTCGTAGCCGGGCAGCTCAAGCCCGTCAAAGCCGCGCGGGTTGTCGGTGTCCTCCCCGGCGTCGACCATGGCGAACAGACCGTCGCTTTCCAGAATGATCGCGTCGGAGGAGCCGGTTTTGAGGAAATGGATGCGGTCCCCACCCGAAACGCTCTGTCTGACATGCGGCAAAGCGCGAATGCTCACCACGCGGTAAGCGGTCAGGTTCGGAAACAGTGTGCAGCACAGCGCGGTCATCGCCGCGATCAAAGCCTTTAACGAAAAATTACCAGTCATTATGAAGCCTCCGGAAGAAAGAATTGGTTGCGGTTATTTGGTTTGGGCGGCTTTGTTCAGCCGCGCCGCCAGCAGCGCGTAGAGTGCCGCGCACAGGGCGGTGGAAACAAACATCACGATCGTGACGGGATTGAGCGGCTGTTCCAGCGCGCGCGCCGGGCCGATGAAATAATACACCAGCAAAAACACCGTCGTTAAAACCGGGCAGGCAAGCGGCGCTTTGGCCGGGGGCTTGCCCAGGGGCGAGAGTGTTTTTTTGTTTTTGACCGTGAACCAGACCGTGACGCCCAGCGCGATCACGCCCGCGGCGATCGTGGCGGGCAGCACGGCTTTTTCGCTCTGCACGTCGATTCGCTTGCCCACGACCATGACGGGGGTGAGGCAGAACGTGCCGAAAAAGCTGATCACGGCGATGGCTTTTTTGAGCCATTTGGGCAGCCCCTTGAGTTCAAAAAGCGTGACGTTGTTTTTGAGCTTTTGCCGGGCGAACGGCAGCAGAACGAGCAGCGTGAACAGCCCGAACAAAAAACCCGTGGCGTATTCCCACAGCGACCATTTGTTGTCGGCCAGCGCCTGCGGCGATTTCAGCAAAAACAGCGTGTCGGGCACGGTGATGGCCGCCGCCATCGCGCCGCAGACCAGCGCCGTGATCGCCGCGCCCTTTTTGTCGCGGAAGCGGGCAACGAAATAAAGGATCAGCACCAGCGCGCCGAACGCCGCGCCGAGGATGGCGCAGCAGGTGAAAAAGTTGCGCCCGCCGGGGATCTCTTTGATTTTGATCTTCATCGCTTCGCCGTTGACCACGGCGGCGATTTTTTTGCTTTGGTCGCCCATGCATTTGAGCAGCAGGCTCTGCGGCGTCTGTTCCACGCCGTAAGCGCGCAGCCCGTCTTCAAACAGCTTCACGGCCTGCGGGCAGATCAGCCGGTAAACGGCGGGCGCGGCGGCGAATTTGAACAGGTAGCGCGCCGCGTAAAACACGGCCGTGCTCTCAAGCGCGTTGAACACGTGATATTTCCGGTCGGAAAAATACTGGGCGAACATCATGCCGAACAGCGGCAGCCAGCCAAAGCCGAGCAGCAGCATGGTCACAATGCCGGACACCGGCGAAACGGCGACCTGCGACACGGCTTCTTCCCCGGGGAACAGCCCCGTGGCGGTGAGCGAGCCGGTGATCTGGCTGTTCACCGTGCCCCAGCCGCCCGTTGTGACCGCGCCCGCCAGCGCGGCGAGCGTGACGAACGGCAGGTTGGCTTTGTTCTTGCGGGGAAACAGCCAGACGAGGAACAGCGTGAGCACGGTGAGCACGCAAAACATGCCGAACGAGCCGCCGAAGCCGTGATCGCCCCGCAAACGCCACATCATGCCCGTGAGCAGCGCGCCGACCAGCGCCGCCAGGCAGGCGGACAGCCCGTCGGTGACGCGGTTTTGGGTGTTGTCTTTCATGAATCGTTCCTCCCTGAATCTCAAATTGTTACATGGGGGATGTGAACCAGAAATATCCTGCTGCGGCAAGCCCCAGCGCCATGATGACAATGGCGATCAGCGCGATCGCTCGCTTTTTTCTGATCAGGGCAAAAACGGTGATCAGGATCAATACCAGAACCCCGATCGCCAGCCATATCGTGAAACCCATCTGTTTTTTCCTCACATCGCAGCGTTTTCAGTCGCCGCGGCGGAACTTGTGACTTGTGTCTATTATAATGATTTTTTCTGCAAGAATCAATTTAATCTTATAATATTTGCAAATCATTTCTTCTTGCGGGAATTTGAGCGGATAGCGGATAGCTGATAGCAGATAGCAGATCGCTGTCGGGAAAACGAGCTATCGGCTCGATAATGCGAAAGGCGAAGTGCGAAATGCGAAATGAAGGAAGGGCTCCGCCCTTACCCGATTCTATAACCGCTATCCACTGACTACTGATTACTGACAACTGAATTTTCGCCTTATCTGGCGGCACGCAAGAATGCGTGCCCTACAACATAAACCGCACAGCGATCCATAACCGTCGCACACTGTGCGGTCTTTTCATCGCACCGAAAAAGTGACCTGTCACTGCCGTCTTAT
>CAMJHI010000182.1 GCA_946405475.1 uncultured Clostridia bacterium | reverse complement strand
AATCGCTTCGCAATTTTATGCGTGCTCGGCGACCGAAACCCTGCGGGTTTCAGTACCCGCCTCGCACCTTCGTGCGAAAAAACAATTCACCGAATTGTTTTTTTGCGCACGAAGCCTTCGGTTCAAGTCCCGTCAACCAAAAAGAACCCCCCGACCAAAGGTCGGGGGGTTCTTTTTGGTGCGAGAGACGGGACTTGAACCCGTACGGGATTACCACACGCCCCTCAAACGTGCGCGTCTGCCGATTCCGCCACTCTCGCTCGGCAGAGGCATTATAGCAAAAAGGAGCAGACAAGTCAAGAGCTTTTTTTGCGTTTTTTGACGGAAAGCCGATTTTGAATCTTTTTCTTCCCGCTTGCAGTTCGCGGCAATTTATAGTATCATAAAAAAAGAAAAAAGATGAGGTGATCCCATGAGCAGCTTCATGAGCCAATTTGCCGCGTTCGCCATCCAAAGCAGCGGCTGGAAGAAAAAGGTGACGAACCCTGCCAGCCGCGAAAAATTCATCAACAAGCTCGGTCGGCTGTGCGACAAGCCCTATCGGCCCGCGCCGTTCCCGCACCGCAGCCGCATGGAAAAGCGCGTGGAACACGGCTTTGAGGTGTTTCATTTCAACCGCGGGCGGCGGAAAAAGATCATCTACCTGCACGGCGGCGCGTTCTGCGAGCCCCCGCGCGTGCTGCACTTTGTTTTCTGCGACCGCGTCGCGGCCAAAACGGATTATGAAGTGATCTTCCCCATCTACAAACGCGCGTCGAAGGCGACCTTTGAAACGACCTACGCGTTTCTGGAAGCGTACTACCGCGAGCTGCTGGCTGCCACCGACCCGAACGACCTCGTTTTCATGGGCGATTCCTCGGGCGGCGGGCTCGCGCTCTCGTTCTGCGAACACCTCAACGCGCTCGGTCTGCCCCAGCCGCGCCGCATCATCGTGCTGTCACCGTGGCTGGATATCAGCATGGACGAGCCGTTTACCGACGAGCTCGACCGGCTTGATCCGTCGCTGCAGCGCGACTATCTGACCGAAGCGGGTCGGAACTGGGCGGGCGGCACGGACGTGCACGATTACCGCCTCAGCCCGATTTACGGCAATTTGACGAGCCTTGCGCCCATCACGCTGTATATCGGCACGCACGAGGCTATCTGGCCGGTCGCGCGGCGGTTCAAATCCCTTTGCGAACAGGCGGGCGCCGACCTCGACTACCGCGAATGGCCGGATATGAACCACGTGTTCGTGATCTACCCCATCCCCGAAGCCAAACAAGCGCAGGATGAGATCATCGCCCTGCTCAACGGCTGAAAAAAGAACAAACAGCGGCGGGTCAGACCGCCGCATTTTTTGCCTGTAAATATGAATAATAAATGAACAAATAATGGATATTTCTTTGTCATGTTTTGATATTGAACAAAATCATAAAAAAGTGTTAAAATATATGCCGATCAAACCGATTCAGTCGAATCCCATACAAAAGGAAGGAAGAATGATATCATGGCAAAGCGAATGGTCGCGGTCTTGCTGTGCCTGGCCACGCTGCTGGCGTCGGCCGCGCTGCCGGCTTCGGCGGTTCATTACAACGAAGGCATGGACAAGCTGAGAAGCCAGTGGAAGGCGGGCGAAGGCCCCGAAATTCTCGGCTTCAACATTGATTACAGCTACTACGAGCCGCAATCGAGCAATCCCTGCCCGCTGATGATCTTCATGGGCGGCGCGGGCAACGGCACCTATGAGGGCAAAGAGCTCAACGCCACCGATTTCCCCTATTGGTCGAGCGAAGAATTCCAGGCGGCCGCCGTCAACGCCGACGGCATGTATTTAATGATCCTGCGTTCGCCGCTGCCGTTTTATTTCGACACCTGCCCGCTTGAGCCGATGTTTGAGGCGATCCGCGAATTTGCCGACACGCACAACGTGGATAAAAAGCGCATCTGCCTGTTCGGGCGCTGCCTGGGCGCGAGCGGCGTGAACCGTCTGGCGAGCAACTACCCCGATTATTTTTCCGGCGCGTGCTACCTCTGCCCGCGAACGGTCATCAGCCGTGCGGACGCGCAGGCGATGAAAAACATGAAGATCTGGCTGTTCTGCAGCTTTTTTGATACCTATTCGCTTTATCCCTTCTTCACGCTGCCGTCGTGGCTCCACGCCTACACCTACACGGCGGACGGAGCGAACATCCGCCTGACGAGCTGCGTGACCGCGCCGCGCGGCGCCGCCATCCTCAACCATGAGGTGTATCATTTGCTGGAAACCAATTTCGCCCCCGGCGTGGATCAGAATTACACCGGCCTGTTTACGCTTGACGGCACCGGCCGCCTGCTGAAATATTCGGATCTGGACGCCATCCGGTTCTTCACCTCGGGCGATTACACGCCGGCACACTGACCGCAAATAAAAAACAACGACGACCGCTTTTTGAAACGGCCGTCGTTTTGTTTTGTCACCTTTTTCTGTGCCTGCGCGTTGGTTACGGGCTGCTGCCCGCTGGCATTACAGCTCTAACGGCAACGGCAGCTCATAAGCCGCCGGGGAATCGGGCTTGTTGGGGTTGTCATCACCACCGCCGGGCGTACCGCCCGAAGCAGCGATAACGTCCTCTATGTCAAATTCGGTCACATCCATCACAGGACGCTCATATACTTTTTTGTTCATATTCATACATGTCCTTTCCTGTTAGTTCTGGATGACGTTTGCGCCATCCTCGATGGTGACGGTACCGAAGCTGTGGGGATAATTACTTTCCACCGAGCCTGGGCCGATTGAAGACGGAGCCGGAGAACCGCCTCCGCGCGTCGCGGTAACCTGTGCGCCGCTTCTGATCGTAATATCGCCGAAGCTTCCTTGCCTGCCGCCTCCGATACCGGCTCCATAATATAATTCGCACTTTGCTGTAACGGTGCCGCCGTTAATGGTGATATCTCCACAGCAGCCGTAAAGGGAGCCGCCGATACCGGCAGATTGATTACCGCCTATAGCTGTGATCGTACCGCCGTTGATGACGATATTGCCTGATTGGTATTGGATTTTGTTTTCGTTGCCCAGATTATTGTTTGCGCCGATTCCGCAGGCCCAACGGTTACCTGCTTGACCGCCATCCATATTACCCGATGAAGCCTCCAAAGAACCTGTGCCGTCGATCGTGAGCGTAGAACCATAGGGAACATAGATTCCGGCATAGCCACGTTGGCTGCCCGTAACGGCGTTGGCGCCCTTTAACAGGATGGTCGCGTCGCCCAGGAGGGTGATGCCGGCGTGATATGAAAATCCGTCGAAGGAGGTGATGTCCGCATCTTCAAGGGTAACGGTCGCGCCGGGGGCGATGCTGATTACTCTGTCTTCGGTGAGCGTGCCGGTCAGCACGTCGCCGTCCTGTGCCACGTAGTTTTCGGACTGAACCCCAAGGTTAACGAAATTTCTAAAGAAATCGTTCGCCGCCTGGTTGTACCAATACATTGCCTGCGCGAGCGCTGCGTAGTCGCTGTTGCCGCTTGCGGCCAGCGCTTTGGCATAGTCGAGCGCGGAGTATTTCAGCGTGGCGCCGCTTACGGTGAATGTCTGCAAAGTGTCAAGCTCTTCCGGGGCGATGTTCGCAGACTCCGCATAGTAATAATCGTTCCACTTGGTCAGACCGTCGGTGCTGAAGGAATCTTCTTCCTTGGCAAAGTACAGTCTGAGGTTGTTCTCCGACAGGAATACAACGCTGACCGACTGGGCTCTCGCGCCGAATTCAGCCGCCTTTGCCGCAATATCGTCAGCGGCGAAGCCGTTTGCAGCAAGGATCGCGTTGTCAAAAGCAGCGGAAGTTACATCCTGCATGGTATAATCCAGCCCCTGATCGGCGGGGTAGTCGGTGTTGACCTTGAAAACGTTCTGCACCTTTGCGCCGTAGCTGAGCATTTTTTTGACGAGATCAACCAGATAGCCGTATTTTACTTCGCCTTCGTTCGCTTTGTAATCCAGGGAGAAAACGGAGTTTTCGTCCAGAATGGTGTCGCAGTAGTCGCGAACGCTGTATTCCATGGAATCTGTTTTACCGTTGAAACTGACGGTAGCCTTGACTTTAGCGGTCATTTCAGCCGCACAAACGTCGCAGGTCACCTTGATGGTGTCGTAGGCCTTCTTGTAGTTGTCGGGCGTAACGGCTATGGTTTTGCTCTGCGAGGCAACGTCAACCAGCGGGCCCTCGCCTGCCCACGCAAAATCCACCTTGATCTCGCCGCTTTCGCCGGGGTTCAGACCTAAGGCGTAAGGAGAGATAAAGAAATTGATACCGTTATTGCCGTCGAGGGTAAGGCTGGCAGCGATAAAGATCGTCTTAGGCTTGGCGACCGCGGTGAAGGTCGCGGTGTAGGTCGCGTCTTTCGATACACCGCTGAGCGCGGGGGTCCAGCCCGTGAACTCATAGACGTAGTCGTCATCCTCCGGTTTTTCGGGTGTAGTGCCGTCGTAGGTCGGGGTGACGCCCGATTTTACATCTTCGTCGTTCTCGAGCGTCGTACCGTCCCAGTTCTTCCATGTGACTTTAAAGGTTGCGTTGGGATCAAAACCGCCGAGGGTGATCGTGTTTCCGTCAATCGCCAGAACGATGATCGCGTCCACAATTTGATTATTTGCGACAGGAACAAAGGATCCGTAGTCATTATAATCAAATATTGTAATATGGCCTTCATCAATATATAAGTCGACTACTTCACCGGATATCACCCTGTCGTCGGAGCATACTTTCTCAAGCATACCCATACTACCTTCTCCGTATGTTCCGCCCTTAAGGATGATGGTGTATCCATAAAAATCTGCATACTCAGCAGTTCCGGTGATAATGTCGCCGACTTGAAGATTGCGCGCTTCAATGTCACCGCTGCTGTAGGTCGTAGCGCCCGCCGTGAACGGAGCAACGGCGAACAGGCTGATGATCATCACTACCGCCAGCAGGAAGCTGAGCGGCCGTTTTGTTTTTTGCATAAAAATTCCTCCTT
>CAMJHI010000181.1 GCA_946405475.1 uncultured Clostridia bacterium | reverse complement strand
GGGATCGACCTTCACAACGGATTCGTTGCTGCTTGACCAGGTGAGCAGATTGCCGGCGTTGGCCGGGGTGAAAACAGGCTTGATTTCAAGCGCCTGACCAACAGCCACGTCGACCTTGTCCGCGCTGAAATCAACGGCGGTCGGCGCCGTTAAGGTCGGCGTGGATTCGGTTTCGACGTAACGCATGACCAGATTCAGCTTGCCGCCGGTGGATTCCTGCACGGTGAACCATTCCAGCGACTTCGATTCGCTGTTATAGAACACACGGCCGAAGCGCGGCAGGATATAGGAGCGGTTTGCGCGGGTCTCGACCGCGTTGTCGGAAAGCACCGCGCCGCTGTCATCAATGACCATGAGCCGAAGCTGCGTCGTCTGGAAGGTTTTGTTGGTGAGCAGATACAGCACCGCGACCCGGTGTTCGTCGATCTTGACGGCCTGCGGGTTGACGATGGTGCGGAAGCAGGGCGACTGGCTCTGCGTATCGCTCCAATCGGTCAGATAGGCCTGATCCATCATCGGCTTCATCGTGTCTTTATCAAAGAACTGCACGAACAGATTGGCGGAAGACTCACCCATTTCGCTTTCGTTGCCCTGATAGGTGCCGACGAGCATATATTTGTTGTCAAACGGGATCAGCCCGCCGAACTGGCTGTAAGTGTTGTTGCCGTAGATCATCTGACCGTTCTGCGTGAACGGCTCGCCCTTGAAGGAAAAGGAATGCGCCGAGGAATCGGTGACCTTGACCCAATCCCGCCCCTGCATTTTCGTCAGAACAAAGGCACGGCTCGGGATATTGTCGCAGCGGTCAATATAAACGTAACTGTCGCCGTCCGGCACAATGATCTGGTGGAAGGAGTGGCTGGCGTAGGGCGTGGAAGAGGAATTGTCATATTTGACCTGCGTGAAGGTATCGGTGCGCACGGCAAAGGCATAGGACGCCTGATGCTCCTCGCCCTGATACATGAACATCTGCCGCCCGACATAGCCGGTGATCAGCGTATCGTCCGCCACCATGTCGTTGTTGCCGTAGCCCAGCACCTTGATGCCCATGAGCGAAGCGGACGCCATGGCAGGGATATCAAGGCTGCGCAGCCGCTGACCGCTTGAGCTGTATTCCACCAACCGCAGCATGACGTCGTTGGTGGTCCTCGCCTGTTCTTTGGCGAACAGAACGTAATAGTTGCCGTTGGTCTTTCCCTTGGCGAAGCAGGCGTAACGCTCGAGCTCCATGGGAATGGTGACGGCTGATCTTGACGCGCGGTTCTTGTCGATTTCAAAAATTCTAAGCTGGCTGCCTTCATCCACGCAAATGGCATAGGAGCCGTCAGCGTTCTGCACGGAACGCACCTTGGGAATGTAGCCGTGGTCAAAGCCTTCCGGCCAGACGGTGCGGTCGTTGTCGGCCGTGTTCACCTGCCAGAATTCCCTGCTGTCCAGATACGGCGCCGCTGCGTTTTCAACGGCTGCAAACGAAGGCAGCACGATCAGAAGCATCATGACGAGCGTCATGACGCCTGACAATACGGCACGGAACGAATGATTCAACATTTTGATACGCCTGTCCTTTCTGGGGTCGTGTGGAAGTGAAAACAGCCGCCGTTACTTGAGCTTGCTGCCCTTGGCGCCGCCGAGCGATTCGCCGGTGCAGTTGGCCAGAACGCTGGTGTCAAAGGCGTAGGTGACTGTTTTTTCGTCGCGCACACGCTTGAGAGCAAGCTGGATCATGCGGTCGAGCAGCTTGCTGTAGGGAATACCGATCGGCTCCCACAAATAGAACGAAAGAGAGCCGGGGATGGTGTTGATCTCATTGACGTAGATCTTGTTTTCGTCGCCGTCGAGCATCAGATCCACACGGGAAACGCCATTGCAGCCGAGCGCCTGAAACGTGCGCACAGCAAGGGAACGGACCTCTTCGCGCATGTCCTTGCTGATGTCGGCCGGGATCTGACGGGAAAGGCTCGCCATGCCCTGTGAGCCGCTGCCCTTCGCGCCGCCCTTGCTGCCCTTGCTCGACGTATTGCCGAGGTATTTGTCTTCATAGCTGAGAATGGTGGTGGCGTTGAGCGGTTCTTCACATTCGGAGGCGATCGCCTCGTCGCCGTCGCCGATAACGGCGCAGTTGATCTCACGCAGAGCCGTGATCGCGTGCTCAATGAGCACCTTGTTGGCAAACGAAAACGCCAGATCGATCGCGTCGGCCAGTTCGTTGTCGTCGTTCGCCTTGCTGATGCCGATGCTCGAACCGAGATTGACGGGCTTGACGATGACCGGATAAGAGAACGCGCCCCTGACGTCGGCCAGGATCTGCTCCCGGTCGGTCAGGTAGTCGGTTTTGCCGTAGACCTTGCAGTCCAGCACCGGCAGGCCGCAATCGCGCAGCACGGCCTTCATGACGTGCTTATCCATGCCGATGGCCGAAGCCGTCACGTCGCAGCCCACAAACGGCACGCCGAGGGTTTTGAGGTAGCCCTGCAAGGTGCCGTCCTCCACGTTGGTGCCGTGCACCACGGGGAACACCACGTCGATCTCTTTCTTTTCGCGGCGGAAGCGCTTGTCGTGCGGGTGATCGGTGAGGTAGACGCGGTCGCCGTCCTTGACGAAGATCACGCGCCTGCTGCGTTCGAGCAGCGCGGAAACGTCGCGGTAGCATTCGATCTTGTCCACGTCGGCGCCGGTGTAAAAATCGGCGGATTTGGTCATGTAAACGGGAATGACCTCGTACTTTTCCCGATCCAGATGATGGATCGCCTGAATGGCGGAAATGATGGAAATTTCATGTTCAACGCTTTTGCCGCCAAAGAGAACGGCGAGTTGGATTTTCATGGCAAACGCACCTCATATCAATAATTATCCGGTAAATCGTTTTCAAACAGCAGGGTCTTTTCCTGCCCGGCAGCATCATAGGCGTAGGCGACCTGCGCCGCCTCGGTCAGATCGGCGGCCACGTAGATCTTTTCTTCCGCCATGCCGCCCTGCCGCAGCCCGTCGTAAATGCTCTTCGTCTGGTTTTTGCCGACGAGCACCACATAGTCGCACACCTTCGCGGCGTGCGCGCCGAAGGCTTTGTTTTCTTCATCCTGCTTCGCGCCCAGCTCGATCATGCCCGGCGTGACCAGCACGCGGCAGCCGCTGAACAGCCCGAGCACGTCCAGCGCGGCGCTCGCGCCGGCGGGGTTGGAATTGTAGGCGTCGTCAATGACCGTGACCGAGCCCTTGCGGGTGAGCTGCAGGCGGTGCTCCACGCCCTGCACCTTGCGCACGTAGGGCTGAAGCTGCTTCATGGCGATGCCGAGCTCGCAGCAAACGGCGATGGCGCCCACGAGGTTGATCACGTTATGACGCCCGAGCAGCGAGGTGGTGAACGGCACGCTGTCCGCCCCGTGATGCACGGTGAACGTGGTGCCGGAGGACGACACGGCAATGGAATCGGCGTAATAGTCGTTCTTGTCGCTCAGACCGTAGCGCACGGCGTTTTGATATTTGTCTGCCGAGTAGTCGCGGATGCTGTCATCCTCGCCGTTGAGGAACAGCAGCCCGTTTGAGGGGAGTGCATCGGCCAGTTCAAACTTGGTCTTTTTGACGTTATCGAGCGATTTGAACGATTCGAGATGCTGCGGACCGACCGAGGTGATCACGCCGTGCCGGGGGGACACGATGTCGCAGATCTCCTTGATATCGCCCACGTTCTTCGCGCCCATTTCGCACACGAAAATGTCGTGCGTAGCGCGCAGCGAGGTGCGCACAGTTTTGACGACGCCCAGAGGCGTGTTGAAGCTTTCGGGCGTGATGAGGACGTTATATTTCGCCTCAAGCAGCGTGCCGAGAATGTATTTGACGCTGGTTTTGCCGTAGCTGCCGGTCACGCCGATGGTGATCAGGCGGCTGTGGTCTTTCAGCATTTTTTTCGCGTCGTTGATGTAGTAGCGGTTGATGCCTTTTTCAAGCGGCCGGTTGATGAGGTTGCACAGGAGCATGACGAACATCGAAAGCAGCACGCAGACCGCAAAGATCAGAGGCATGAACCGGGAAGCCAGCAGCACCGAGGCAAACACGACCGCGTCGGTCACGATCACGATCGTGACACACAGGCGAACAATGCGCTTGGTGAACACCAGCGGCTTTTTCGCTTTTTTCGGGCGCTTGAACACGGCGGCGGCCGCAAATAACACGGCGGCGATCAGGCGCACGATCGCCTGATCCTTCACCAGAAAAACGAGCAGCGCGCAGACTAAGGTGAGCGCAGCGCCGGGCAGCAGGGTTTTGGCATTGTTTTTCAGCCATTTGAGCTGCACCTTCGGCTTATAGGAATTGAGCTGAAACATGTGCATGTCGTGCAGGACGCTGAAGGCGAACGCCACGGCAAACGCGACGAGAAGCAGCATAAACGAAAGGTTTTCCATCAGTTTCTTTTCACTCCTTATTCGATTCCGAAACAGTCACAGAGGATCTTGCGAAATTCAAACGGCTGATCAATAAAGGGAAAGTGCCCCGCCCCGTCGAGCACGTGCAGCGCCGCGCCGGGGATCATGGCTTTCATCTTTTCGGCGTCGGCCACCGGGGTAGCGGTATCGTCGCGCCCCCAGATGAGCAGCGCGCCGGGCGTGACGTTGGGGATGAGCGAGGTCAGGTCCTCGTTCACGGTTTTGACGAGCGTCTGACGCATCACGGGCGAAGCGGCGGCGTAATCGGCCGAGCCGTATTTTTGGCGCAGCTTTTCGACGGCGGACGGACAGATTTTGGAGATCACCTTGCCGCCGTAGAGCTTTTTGAGGCGGTTGTACTGCTCGCTCTTCTTTTTCTGTTCGGCGGTCGGCGTGGGCTTGATGCCGGCGCTGTCGACAAGCACGACCTGTTTGACCGTGAACGGCAGCTCGGGGCGGCTGAGCATTTTGATGATGATGCGCCCGCCGAAGGAATGCCCCAGCAGGATCAGATCGTTCAGCCCGCGCTCCTGAATAAAGCGGATCGTGAAATCAACGTAATCATCCACACACCAGG
>CAMJHI010000180.1 GCA_946405475.1 uncultured Clostridia bacterium | reverse complement strand
CCCGCAACTTTTTGGCGGCGCTGACCAACCGCGAGGTGCTGACCTATTTCGGCATCGTCGGCGCGAGCGTGGGCGCGATCACGCTGAACACGCTGCGGCTCTTCGGCGGGCTGGGCAAGGCATTCCGCTACAGCTTTTTCCAGGTGGCCTCCATCATCACCACCACCGGCTACGCGACCGCCGACTTTGATAAATGGCCGGAGTTTTCCCGCTGTCTGCTCGTGATGCTCATGATCATCGGCGCGTGCGCCGGCTCCACGGGCGGCGGCATCAAGGTGGCGCGGCTGGTCATCCTTTATAAATCCATGCGCAATTCCGTGCAGAAAATGCTGCACCCCAAGAGCGTCAAGGTCATCAAGATGGACGGCGCCGTGGTCGAGCCCAACGTGGTGGCGGAAATCAACGCCTATCTGCTGCTTTACGTGGTCATCTTCCTGCTTTCCTGTCTGGTGGTGTCGTTCGACAATTTCAATTATGACACCACGGTGACCAGCGTTGTCGCGTGCCTGAACAACATCGGCCCCGGGCTGGGGCTGGTCGGGCCGACGGGCAACTATTCCATGCTGTCCGACCTGAGCAAGCTCGTGCTTTCCGCCGATATGCTGTTGGGGCGGCTGGAAATCTTCCCGCTGATCATGATGTTTACCCCCATGATGTGGAAACGCTCCCGCTGAATCAGACGAACAAAACAAGACCGACCGGACTGTTCCTTTACGGAAAGCCCGGTCGGCTTTTGTTTGATCATTCCGGCTGCTGTTCATTCAGTTCGTCCAGCAGATGCAGCGTCCTGAAAACCCTGCCGCAGCTTTTGCACTGCCAGTCGCAGTCGCTCTTTTTGGCTTTTTTGTGCAGCGGTTCCAGTACGCTGCCGCAAAACGGGCAGGGCGTCTCTTTGCCGTTCCACAGCCGCTTCAAAAAGGCGAGAGATTCTTCTCTCGTACTCATATTCAGTTCTTTCAGCATCACTTTTTCCATATGATCCACCTTCGACGCGCGGCGCGGAACGGGTCCGCTTTCTTCCGCTCCATTTTACCACATCGGTCGGGGTTTGCAACAGAAAAACGTTTTTACAACTTATGCACGAACAGCCCGTCGCGGTTGCAGTAAAAATAGATTCGTTTGACCATGTTGCGCTTGAAGCGAGCTTCGGCGTTCCCCTCGGGGTAGAGCTTGACGATCTGCACCCGGTCGGTCGAAACGGCGGCGAAGAACGAGAGATAGTGCTGCTTGGTCATTTCGTGAGCGCACGAAACGAAAAATTCATCCTCCACCGCTTCCACCGTCAGTGTGTGCGTTTCGTCCTCCGGCTCGGCCTCGAGCGGCGGCAGGGAGACGCCGTGACAGCACATCGGCGCGGCGCCCATGCTGTGAATGATGTTGCCGCACACCGGGCAGACGTAAAAATGAGAACGCAGCATGTTCGCGGAAAGGTTGACGTTGGCCACGGGCTTGCCCGTGAGCAGCTCGGCAACGGAAACGTTCAGCGCCTTTGCCAGCGGCTCAAGCAGGGTGATGTCGGGGTAGCCCTTGCCGGTCTCCCATTTGGAAACGGTTTTGTCGCTCACCATGAGTGCGCCTGCGAGCTGAAGCTGAGTCAGACCGTGCTGTTCGCGCAGGGCCCTGATCATGGCGCCGGTGACGTATTGATTCATGGTTGGCACCTCCTTTTGCGTCCATCTTACCGCATTCCCGCTGTGCCTGCAACCTACGCAGCGTAGAATCCGGCTCCCGCTGCCGAAACCTGCTGATAAATCTTGACAATTCGGAAGGGCAATGCTATACTTTAATCTGTATACATATGAATAAAAAAGAAAAGGGAAGGGAAACGTAATGAAAAACACAACGATCAAAATCACGGCGGTTCTGCTTGCGCTGGCCAGCCTTCTGGCCGTGACCGGCATCGGCTGCGGCAAAAAGGACGATTCGCTTGTTTACAAAAAGAACGGCAAGATCTTTTACCGCCAGAATCCCGATGACAACGCCTACGAGCTGGTGACCGACGCCAAGGGCGAGACCGTGGTGGATGAACAGGGCAATCTGCTGTGGAAGGTGACCGACGCCAACGGCGAGGATCAGACGATGCCGGTGTCGTTCCCGTCTTATCTGACGGAGGGCGGCAAGATCTCCTGCCAGGAGTTCACCATCAAGGTGCCCAGCGGTTATGAGAACATCGGCGGCGACGTGATCATGCTGCGCAACGACAAAAAAGGCACGCAGATCGATTATACGCTCTTTGACGCGGTCGAAGGCGAAGACAACTCGGCCGAAGCCCGCGCGAAGATCGTGGAGGAATTCTTCAGCAACGAAACCGCGGCCAAGAACGGCACCGTGACGTCGAAAAAGGTGCAGATCGGCGGACGCGACGCGATCTGCCTGATCATCGACATGAACAACGCCAACCCCAAGTCCTACATGGAAGCGTATTACATCGACAGCGTCAACGGCGTGATGGCGTTTTCCTGCAGCTGCAAGAACTATGAGGACAAGGGCAAAACAGATTTCAAAGCGATCCTCGACACGATCGAATATCGTGTGTGATCACCTACAGATTCGGAGGAATGAACCATTATGCTTTTTTCACAGGATATCGGAATTGACCTCGGCACGGCCAACACCCTTGTGTTTGTCAAAGGCAAGGGCATCGTCATCCGCGAACCCAGCGTGGTGGCGGTCGACGTTCGTTCGCAGCCGCCCCGCGTGGTGGCCGTCGGCGCCGACGCCAAAGAAATGATCGGCCGCACCCCCGGCTCCATCACCGCCGTGCGTCCGCTCAAAGACGGCGTCATTGCCGATTTTGACGTGACGGCCGACATGCTCAAGGCGTTCATCAAGCGCGCCATCAGCGGCTCGCCCTTCAACCGCGCCCGCGTGATGATCTGCATCCCCTCCGGCGTGACGGAAGTGGAACGCCGCGCGGTGCACGACGCCGCGCGCAGCGCCGGCGCCAAATACGTCAGCCTGATCGAAGAACCCATGGCCGCGGCCATCGGCGCGGGTCTGCCCGTGAGCGAGGCCACCGGCAGCATGGTCGTCGACATCGGCGGCGGCACGTCCGAAGTGGCGGTGCTGGCGCTGGGCGATATCGTCACCTCGCGCTCGGCGCGCGTGGCGGGCGATGATTTCGACGAGGCGATCATTGCCTACATCAAAAAGAAATACAACCTGCTCATCGGGGAACGCAGCGCGGAGGAGATCAAGATCCGCCTCGGCTCCGCCTACCCCTATGAGGGCGAGGGCGCGATGAACGTGAAGGGCCGCAACCTGATGGATGGTCTGCCCAAAAACATCGAGATCACGTCGGAAGAGGTGCGCGAGGCGCTGTCCGACCCGGTGAACCAGATCATTGACGCGGTGCGTTCCACGCTGGAAAAAACGCCCCCCGAGCTGGCGGCGGATATCATCGACCACGGCATCATGCTCACCGGCGGCGGCGCGCTGCTGCGCGGGCTGGATAAGCTGATCGCCATGGAAACCAAAATGCCCGTTCACATTGCCGACAAGCCGCTGGATTGTGTGGTCGACGGCTGCGGCATCTGCCTGGAGCACGATGCCCTCGGCACCCTCAGCGGAGAAAAGAAGAAGAGGTAAGCCGCCATGCGCAGCTTTTTCAAAAGCAGCCGCTTCAAAGGCTTTCTGGGCGTGTTCGGCGTGCTGCTGCTGGCCGTGTTTTTCGCGGCGGTCACCAACGATTCCGCTTCCCCCGCCTCCGACGTGCTCGGCACGGTGTTCATGCCGCTGCAGTCGCTTTCCGCCCGCATCGCAAACGGGCTGGAGGATTTCAGCCTTCATTTCCGCTCGGCGGCAAGCTATGCCGAACGGGTGAAGGAGCTGGAAAAGCAGGTCGCCGGTTACCAGGAGCAGCTTGTCGATTACGAAAAAAGCAAGCAGCAGTTGGCTTTGTATGAAGAATTTCTGGAACTGAAAAAAGAACGGGGCGATTTCAAGTTTGAAAGCGCCTCCGTCATCGGCCACGATTCGGGCGACGTTTACAGCACCTTTACGCTCAACAAGGGCACGCTCGACGGCATCGTCGTGAACAACCCCGTCATTTACGGCAAGTATCTGGTGGGCGTTGTGGTCAAGGCGGCGCCGACCTTTTGCGTGGTCAACACGGTGCTCAACCCGGCGGTGAACGCGGGCGCCTACGAAGTGCGCACCCGCGAAACCGGCTATGCCACCACCACGCCGGAGCTGGCCGCCGAAGGCAAATGCCGCCTGTCCGGGCTGGATCGCGGTACCTCGGTCGCGCCCGGCGGCGTTGTGTGCACCTCGGGCACCGGCGGTGTTTATCCGCCCGATCTGATCATCGGCATGGTCGATGAAGTGAAAAACGACACCACCAACATATCCTCCTATGCCGTGATCAGCACGCAGGTCGATTTTTCCGAACTGCGCGACGTGTTCGTCATCACCTCGTTCCGCGGCATGGGCGTTTCGGCGAAGCTGGGGGGTTGAGTATGATCCCTCAGTCTCTCAAAGAAAACAAACCGAAGATCCTGCGGCGGCTCACTTTTTTTGCGCTTGTGCTTTTCGTCGGCGCGGTTCAGAACATCGGGCTGCTGCCCGAACTGGCCGGGCTGCGGTTCCTGCCGCTGCTGCCGCTGACCGTGTCGGTCAGCCTGTTTGAAAAAGAGACCTACGGTCTCAATTTCGGCCTGTTGGCGGGCATTCTGGTCGACATGAACGTCGGCCGGGCGGACGGAACCAACGCGCTCTTTTTCGCGCTCGCCGGTTTTGTCTGCGGGCTGCTGATGACCTACGTCATGATGAACAACCTCATCACGGCGTCGCTGCTGACCGCCGTGTTTGAAGTGGTTTACGCTTTCTTTTCTTACGCGCTGCACTGCGGCGTTTCGGGCGGCACGCTGCGGGAGCTGCTCGGCTTTTATCTGCCGAGCGCGCTGCTCAATCTGCTGACGCTGCCGCTGATCTATACTTTTGTGCGCCTGATCAACAAACAATTCCGTCTGATGGAGGATGAAGAATACTAAGGAAACACTGAATAAATCACAAG
>CAMJHI010000179.1 GCA_946405475.1 uncultured Clostridia bacterium | reverse complement strand
TATGAAACCACCTTTCAGCCGGACGCGCTGAAAAACGCGGAAGAGCTGAAGGAAGCGTATGACCATCGCCTGACGGTCGAGACCGAGGAGATTGAACAGGTGGCCGACGGGCTGGAATACCGCCATCTGCTTCTGCGCGACCCCGATCAGGCCCCTGTGCACGCCTTCTTGCTGCGGGTGGATATGCAGAAGAACACGCTTTACGTCGGCACGCCGAACGACGAATACAAGGTGGGACACGTCATTGCGAAAGTGCCCGACATGATCGACAGCGCCGTGCAAAACGGGCAGGACGTGCTCGCGGCGATGAACGCGGACTTTTTCGATATGTTCGGCGACGGACACCCCTCGGGGCTGTGCGTGAAGAACGGCCGGGTGGTCGCCAACGCCGATTGCCCGCGCCCGTTCATCGGGGTTAGAAAAGACGGGTCGGCGGTGGTCGCCTCGCTGGCGGAAGACCCGGCTTTGCTCGACGAGCTGGAGCAGGCGGCGGCCGGACTGGAAATGATTCTGAAGGACGGCGAACTGTTTGAATGGGGGCCGCTCGAGCCGTTCAGCTATGTGCGCCACCCGCGCACGGCGGCAGGCGTGACGGCTGACGGCACGGTGCTGCTGCTCGAAGTGGACGGGCGCATCCCCGATTATTCCAACGGCGCGAGTCTGATCGATCTGGCGGTTCTGCTCCGGCGCTTCGGCGCGGTACGCGCCGTGAACCTCGACGGCGGCGGCTCGTCCGTGACCTACACCAAAGCGGGCGATGAATTTCTGCTTCGCTCCAATCCCGCCGACCTCTTTCACCCGCGGGATAAGCTCATCCGGGATGAGTATAACTGCCTGCTCGTTGTGAGAAAAAGTGAATAACGGCATAATAGGCAAACCGTGTTCGGCGTCAGACCCGATCACGGTTTTTTTCTGTCAATGAGGGCGGTTTCGTAGGGACGGCATATATGCCGTCCGCCTTGACTGTAAAAAGTCATCAAAATGAGGCAGTACAGGCTCCCTTGTGTAAAGGGAGCTGGCATCGCGTAAGCGATGACTGAGGGATTGTCAAGTCCCAAAACAATGCAGTTTCAACGATACAACCCCTCCGTCACGGCTTCGCCGTGCCACCTGTCTCGCCTGCCGGCTCGGTCGGCGCTTCTGCGGCAAGCTGCAGAAGTGTCCACTGGACACCCGCGCCCCTTACAGGGGATGCGAGGGGTTTTCTCCCTGACGGCAGAGATCGCCACTGGCGATCCGCGCCCCTTACACAGGGGAGGCTCATGCGGCACGCATTTATGCGTGCCCTACGGTCGACCGGAAACGTGCGGCGGTTTTGTAGGGAACGCATTCTTGCGTTCCGCAATGAATGTGAAATTCCGTTTTCCGCGCAGCAGAGGGGTATTATAGGCTCCCTCTTCGAGAAAGCTGGCAGCCCGTAGGGCTGACTGAGGGAGTTGTTCTGTTCAGATGCTGCTTTTTGAAATAACTCCCTCCGTCATCGCCTGACGGCGATGCCACCTCCCTCAGTGAGGGAGGCTCATGCGGCGCACTGCTTTGGCATTTCTTAAAAAAACCATTTTTCTCAATTTCATTTTTTTGTTGCTATTATTCCAATGCCGTGTTATGATTGTTTTGTGGCACAATGTGGATCCGACGGGACAGCGGAAAGAATAAACTTTTTTCGCTAATGGAAAAATCAACCATATTCTACACGTTTTACCGTTCGGCGTCCGTCATGTGCGCTCCGGTCGAGCACGTTTTCCTTCTTTGATGCAGGCGTTTTCCGTTTCTTTTGCGACTGTTCCCGACAGGGATTTTATCAAAAAACGAAAGGAATGATTCTATGCTACCCTCCAGCAAGAAACTGTGCTGCGTTTTCTGTGTGATCGCTTTGCTGCTGACCTGCTCCGTGCCCGGTCTTCAGGGCGTTGCCGCAGACGTCGGCGGTACGCGCGACGTGACGCCCCAGGCGGATATCTACGGTCTGCGCAGGCTGATCGAGCTGTCCGACGCGCTGGATCTGACGCAGGTCACCGCGCCGCAGGTGGACGTTGCCGTGTTCCGCAGCAAGCTGGCTCAGGCCAAGGACGTTGAGCAGAACGCCGGCGCGAGCGCGGCTGCGATCGACGCCGCCTATAACGACCTCGGCGCCGCCTACGAAGCGCTGACCCCCATCATCGACCCCGAGCAGGTGTTCACCCTTCGCGGCGGAGGACTCGTTTACTACGATCAGGTCTCCGTCGGCCTGACGGCGGATTACCGCAGCGTTTCGCAGCAGTATGAATGCCTGGCCTATCCCTATGAAGCGCTGATCCGCTCGGTCAGGTGGTCGTCCTCCAACCCGAACGTTTCCGTTTCGGCGGACGGCGTCGTGACCCCCACGGTCAACGACCCGCAGGTTGCGCAGATCACCGTCACCGTCACGACTTATGACGGCCGGGAGCTCACGAACAACCCCACCTTGAACGTATGCTTTGCCAAGATCCATACGAGCGGTCTGACGTTCGACGCCGAGTCGATGACCGGTTATCTCGGCGAAACGGGCAAAATCAGCTACACGCTTTCGCCCCAGGTTCTCGGGTACTGCACCGCGAACATTCAGGATATCATCTGGTCGTCCTCCAGTCCCGACTATGTGTCGGTGGACGGCGACGGCACACTGCACTTCAACCGGGCGTCGGGCCCGGAGCTTCCGGCGGCGGTCATTACGGCCACGGCGGTCGACGGCGGCTATTCCGCGAACTGCTGGGTGTACGTCGATTATAACCGCAAAGCGCTGCAGCAAAAGATCAACGAAGCCAATCAGCTTGACCAGTCGCTTTACACGGCGGAAAGCTGGCAGCCGGTGGCGAACGCGCTGGCGCGGGCGATCGCCGTCAATGAAAAGGATTTCTATACCACGTCATCCCAACAGGAGATCGACGACGCGACGGCGGCGCTTGCCAACGCGATGCAGGCGCTGGAACCGCTGGCCACGATCGATTCCATTGTGATCACGCACGACGGTTCGCCCGCCGCCAAATACAATTCCGTCAAGGTGGGAACGCTTGTCAACTACGCCAGCCAGTCCTTCTCGCTGGGCTTTACGGTGTCGCCCGCCGACGCGGCGTATCAATCCGTCACGTGGTCGTCCTCCGACACGGCGATGTCCGTTGACCAGAACGGCACGGTCAAACCTGTTTCCAACAGTGCGGCCGCCGCGAAGATCACCGTCACGGTCACGGATTACAACGGCAGACAGTTCAGCGACTGGGTCTACGTCTCCTTTGTGAAAACGCAGGCGACCGGCGTTACCCTCAACACAACGTCGCTTTCCATGACCCCCGGTTCCACCGCCTCGCTCACCGGCACGGTCGCCCCGCAGGGGGGCACGTTAGGCATCGGCGCGGCAACGATCAAAACCGTGATCTGGGAAAGCAGCGATCCGCAGGTCGCCACGGTCGACGGCGGCATGGTGACCGCGGTGGACGGCGGCATAGCCGAGATCCGCTGCATCACGGCGGACGGCGGCTTTACGGCCACCTGTTCCGTCGCCGTCACGGTCAATAAATCGGAACTGAATCAGGTGCTCTTCAACGCGCGCAGCATTCTCGGCACGTCGTACACGCCGGAAAGCTTCGCCGCTTTGCAGGATGCGATCGCGGCGGGCGCCGTGGTTTACAACAATGAATACGCCAAGATCGCCGAAGTGAACGCGGCGCGGGACGCTGTCATTGCCGCCGTCAACGCGCTGCAGGTTCGCCCGGCGGATTACACGACGGTTTATCAGTTGATCAGCGTGTTTGAAGCGCTTTCGCCCGACCGTTACACGCCGGAAAGCTACGCGGCGGCGCAGCAGACAGTCAACGACGTGGTTTTCGGTCTGCCCTATTCGGAGCAGGCGAGAGTCGACGCCATGGCGCAGGCGATCAGCAACGCCATTGCGTCGCTGGCCGAGCGGACGGTTCCGCACCTGACGCCGGCTCCGGGCAGCGCCGCTTCGGTGGATGAGACCAACGGCTTTGTTTACGGCGTTCTGCCCGGCATGGCGGACGTTCTGCCGCTGTTCACCGCGACCGAGGGCGGCAGCCTGACCTTTACGCCCACCGCCAACGGCGGCGGCACCGGCAGCACCATCACGATGACCGATCAGTACGGCGACGTGGCCGACACGTTCACGCTCATCGTTTTCGGCGACATCAACGGCGACGGCTGGTACGACGGCACGGACGCGTATTTCGTCAGCCTGGTGGCAAACGGCCTGATCTCGCCGACCGCTTTGACCGAAGCTCAGCTTCTGGCGGCCGACGCGAACCACGACGACGCGATCGACGCGGCGGACGCGGCGCTGCTTGAGCAGGCGGGTCTGCTGCTTTCGCAGGTCGATCAGAATATGCCGCCCGAAGAGCTTGAGCTCAACAGCATTTATCTGGAGTATTGTTCCCTGATCGACCAGTCGGTCACGATCACCGAGCCCGACCAACCGGCGACCGAACAGCCCGTCGTGCAGAATATTCTGGCGTGGTTCCGGACGATCTTTACCGTTGTTTTGAATTGGCTGCTGCGCGTGTTCTGAACTCCCTCAGTCACTTCGTGACAGCTCCCTCAAGGAGGGAGCCCGAATCGAACCAAAGCACAGGCTTCTCCTGTTCGGAGCGGCCTGTGCTTTTTATTGATATCTGACTTTACGGCACGCAAGAATGCGTGCCCTACTGCTTGAACTGCAGCGTGCGATCCATTCGTAGGGACAGCATTCATGCTGTCCGCCGTAACCGCAAGAAGCCATCAAAAAAGAGGCTGTACAGACCCCTTGATGAGGGCGACTGAATGCGGCACGCTTGACGGAAGGGTCGTAAGATTCGATACAATGCTGACTTTTCGACAACCCTTCCGTCACAGCTTCGCCGTGCCACCTTCCCTTACACAGGGAAGGCATTTTGGTTTCCTCAATGGAGATACGGCACCGTCGACAGGCGGTAACAGAGAGGACAACGCATTTCACACGTTGAGTGTAAAAGGCGGTATTTATACACGATTGGCCGTAATACTGTAACCGCCGA
>CAMJHI010000178.1 GCA_946405475.1 uncultured Clostridia bacterium | reverse complement strand
GGCAGGGTGTTGCCGGCCGGCACGGTCTGCATCGGCGGCTCGGGGGGCAGGGTGTCGCCCTCACGGGCCGGAACGGTCTGAATGGTGTCGATATATTCGGTGACCTCTTCATAGCGGGTCGAACCGTCTTTGTCTGTGATTACGGTGGTGACGGGCTTGCCGTCTTTGCCGGCCACCGGCACGGGCACGCGCGTGGTCTGGATCACGCCGCTTTCATCGGTGATCCATTCGCCGGGGTGATAATTGTCGGTCGTGGTTTCCTTTTCGGTCTGGCCGCCTTTTTTCTGGCAGGCGACGAAGGCCAGCGCCAGCGTCAGCGTCAAAAGCAGGCAAATCAGTTTTTTCATGTTAAAAACCTCCCTTTGCTTTATTTTATCACAAAAGAAACGTCGGGTCAAATATTGCGCCGGATTTTGATCCTGCTGCCGTCACACGTTGTCGAAGCAGCCGTCCAGCTCCGCGTAGCGGTAAAAGAAGCGGTCGCTCAGCGCCATGAGCTTTTCTTTGTTGCGCGCGGAGGATTCGTCATAAATGGTGAACGCCGGGAACCCCGCGGCCTTGGCGGTGCTGACCGCGTGAAGCGAATCCTCAAACACGGCGGTGTTCGTTTTGGCGGTGCCCAGCCGGTGGAGCGCCTCTTCAAAAATCAGCGGATCGTTTTTGTTCTGTCCGATCTCGCGGCAGGTGAGGATCTCGGTGAAATAGGGCAGCATCCCGTTGTGCTCGAGGGCGGGCAGCGCCAGTTTGCGCTCGGTGGCCGTGGCCACGCACATCGGCACGCCCGCGGCCTTCAGCCGCTCCAGAAACGGCAGGATATCCGCCTTCGGCTGCACCTCGTGGCGGTAAAAATGCTCGACCCGGTCGTTGATGTAGCGGTTGACCTCCTCCACGGTGTAGGGCAGGCCGTATTCCTCAATGACGTAGCGGGACGATTCCTCCAGATACATCGTGCTGACCTTGTCGCGCAGGTCGGCCCTCGGCTCGATGCCGTTGGCGCACAGCAGATCGTAGCTCAGATCGTTCCAGATCGCCATGGAATCGATCAGCGTGCCGTCCAGATCAAAGATGACGCCGTTGAGCTTCATGAAAATTTCTCCCTTTTCGGTCTTTCGTTTTGGCTGCTGAACAGCACGATCACCGTGCCGCTGCCGACGGAAACGGCGGCGGACCGGCCGGTGAATTCGTTGCTGACCCCCAGCGGAAAATCGGGGCTCAGTTCAGCGTTTTGCAGCGGATATTTCAGCCCCCGCAGCGTCACGTTTTTTGCCGCCGCGCCGTGGGCGAACACCGACAGGTAGCCGCTGCTTTCGGCTGCGAACAACAGCGTTCCGTTTTGCAGGGCGGTCGCCGTTGTGGTTTCGTCGATCAGATAAGCGCAAAGCTCCTGCTTTTCCAGCGAGGCGAGCAATTGCAGGTTGGCCAGCGTGTGCGCCAGCCGCCCGCCCGTGCCGCCAAAGAGCAGCAGCTCATCGCAGCCTGCCTTCACGGCTTCGTCGGCCGCCAGATCCATATCGGTCTGATCCTTGATCGGCGAATGCCGCACGACCCGCGCACCCTGCGGCGCATAGCCGAGCGAATCAAAATCGCCCACGATCAGGTCGGGCGTGACGCCCAGCGGCTCCAGTCGGCTCAGACCGCCGTCCGCCGCGATGACGAAATCGCCCGCTTGGGGCAAAAACAGGGCGGGCGCAAAATCGCCCGCGCCCACGATCCATGCGCGTCGGTTCATTTCAGATAGGCCTCCAATCGGTAGATCGGCAGCCCCTGCGAAGCAAAACGGTGCTCGTATTCGGTTTCGATGTTGCCCTCAAAGCCGCTGTTGTGCAGATCGAGCGACACGTTTTTGAGCGCATAGCCGCAGGCGGTGAATTGTTCGATGGAATATTCAAAAAAGTGCATGTTGTCGGTTTTTTGATGGATCTCCGCGCCCGGCGCGAGCAGCGACGCGTAGCTTTTCAGGAACCGCGCGTTGGTCAGGCGGCGGTTGGCGTAGCTGTTTTTGGGAAACGGGCAGGAAAAATTGAGGTAGATGCGCGCCACGCTCTGCGGCGGCAGATATTTTTCCAGATATTCCGCGCCGCCGTGGAGGAAGCGCACGTTCGGAATATTCTCGCGCTGCGCGGCTTCGCAGGCCATGACGATGACGTTTTTGGCTTTTTCGAGCGCCAGCACGTTCACGCCCGGGTCGCGCCTGGCCAGCTCGCACGCAAAGCGCCCCTTGCCGCAGCCGATTTCGAGCACGACGGGGTTGTCGTTGCCGAACAGCGCGGGCAGGTCGATGTATTCTTTCTTTTCCACGGCGGTCAGCGCGTTGAGATCGTCGCAATGCATGGTGAACAAATAGGCGCCGCACTGCGCCATGCGTTCATCCAGATGTTTCTTTTTTCTCATTCTCATGGCGTTCCACCGTCCTGCTTCACACTTCAAAAAACTGTATCCGGCCGTTTGCTCCGGATACAGTTTTGATTACGGCTGTTCTTCTTCTTCCGTATTTTTGGGGGCTTGCTCCAGAAAACCGTTGAGCATTTCCATTAGGCTGCGTACCTCTGCGAGCATCCGGTTCAGGATCAGGTCGGCCTGCGCTTTTTCGAGCTTGGCCACCGTGGTCAGCGCTTCGGCCTTGCGGCGCGCTTCGGCCTCGACCTTCTGCACGGCCTGTGCCACTTCACTGACCATGTCTGAGGCGACCTGCACACTGTCACCGGCAGCCTCGGCTGCTTTACCGTCCTTCTTTTCGGCCTTCAGCTCTTCCAGCTCTTTTGCGGCCGCTTCGTATTTGGCTTTGTAGTCCTCGTTTTCTTCGTCCGGGGCGTTCTGACGCAGCTGCTGCAGCGCTGAGGCGAGCGCCGTGCAGTCGGCTACGGCGTGGTCGCGTTCCTGCGTGAGCTTGGTCAGCTGTTCGCAAACGCCGTCATACTTTTTCTGCAGGGTTTCGCAGCCCGCGCGAAGCTCGGCCTCCCGCTGCTTTGCGGTTTCGATGTACTCGTCGACCTCGCGGGAATCATAGCCTCGAAAGGCGGTGGAGAAGCCGGTGCTGTTTTCCATTGTCGATCACCCTTTGTGAAACATTAGTCGTTGTAATATTTGAAGCCGGTGGCTTTGGCCCATTCGTGGAACACGCGCAGGCTCTTCAGGCGCTGAGCGTTGAGCTGATGGGCGCCTCTGGTGTACCAGTTCATGGGGATACCGGCCAGGCTGACCAGATATTTCGCGCTGGCGCAGAAGCCGGAATCAATGGCGTTGTCGAGCACGCAGATCTGCTGATGTGTGCGGTTGGCGGCTTCACGGTCGTTCTGAACGAAAAATTCGTCATACATTTTGCCGAACAGGTAAGCGCCGCAGGTGGTGGGCGTTGCCACAACGCCGCGCGCGCCGGATTCGTAGGCCTCCATCAGATAGGGGATGTTGGCCTGCAGCACGGCGGAATCGCCCTGCACGGCGATCTTTTCGCGGATGAGCTCGATGGTGCTGGTGGTGTCCTTGATGCCGACCACATAGCCGTCCTTCACCAACCGGCCGTAGCATTCGGCCGCCATCAGGTGCGGCCGGTCGCCCGGGAACTCATAGAGCAGCACGGGCAGCGTCGTGTGAGAGCTCAGCTCGGCGATGTAGGTGTACAGCCGTTCGGAATCGTTGCCGAAGCCCTTGGTGATGAACACCAGCGCGTCCACGCCGGTCTGTTCCATCGCCTTGACCTCTTCCACCTGACCGAACCACGACGGCTCGACGTTGGCGGTGGCCATCACGGGCACGCCGCCGGCGTGTTCAACCGCCAGCGTGGCGAGCTTGATGCGCTCGGCCAGCGTCAGCTCTTTCATTTCGGAGCTGCCGCAGCAGGCGAACAGGTGCTGTACGCCCTGACGGGCCTGCCATTCGACGTATTGTTCATAGACTTTGTAATCAATGCTGCGGTCTTCGTGATACGGGGTGAGCAGCAGCGAATAAACGCCCCGGTTGTCAAACGATTTTGACATAAAAAAAGCCCTCTTTATTGTTGTTTTGCCAAGTATAACACAACCGTTCGGCAAAATGCAACAATTCCGAGAGCTTTTCTGTTGTTGAATGCGGATTATTCTTTTTTCGGCGGCGAAGTCTTAACGAACCGCCACGTAAACGTAGTCGGCCCTGTCCCAGTTGAGCTTGGTCAGCGTGTTGCCGATGCCCGTATCCGCCGTCTGGGTCAGGTGAAAGCCGTTCCTTGTCAGCTCGATGCCGCTGGAAGAAAGCGTCCGCCCGGCCATGCCGCACAGGCAGGTGATCTGATCGGGCGTGGCGGTCGGGTTGTAGAGCGGCGGATAGGTGGACGGAAACACGAGCACGAGCCGCGGATAAAAGCCAAGGTCGATCGTGCGGCTCGCGTGGCTCGACCCGCTGTAGTAGCCGATCTCCAGCATGTTGTTCCAGCTCTGCTTTTCCTGCGGCGTGACGTGAATGCTTGCGTCGTCCATGTGCGAACGGCAGAACAGCGTTTTCGGCAGGAAGGAGGCATACTGCACGGCGCTGGATTCCGCCGGGCAGAACTGCGCGTCGATGTCGACCCAGCTTTTCAGCACGAAGGCGTCGGTGTCGCGGTCGGCCTCGATGCTTTCACAGCCCGATTCCGAAATGTTGAAGTCGCTCTTGAAGTTGAGACAGTCCACAATTTTGGTGAACGCCGTGTGGCAGGCCGAGCCGCCGGCGGAATAGGGCACGTAAACCGAAATGCGGATGCGCACCTTGGCCAGGCGGCAGTATTCGTCGGGCACTTGAACACCCTGACTGTTTTCGGTGAAAAAGTCGCGGATGCTCACGTGATCCAGCCCGATGGCGGCGATGGTCTGCCGCAGCGGGGTCGCCTTCGGAATGGCAGGGAACTCGGTGATGAAGGTCACGTCGGGGAACAGGTCGGTCTGCTCGCTCAGCCAGGCGGCGATCTCGCCGGGCATGGCGCTGATGGAATCAGTCATAAGTCACCTCCGTGATCGTGCGGATGATCGCCCAGATGTAAAACACCTTGTCGTTCTGATACACCTTTTCGGCGCGGTCGATCTGGTAGTGTACCC
>CAMJHI010000177.1 GCA_946405475.1 uncultured Clostridia bacterium | reverse complement strand
AGTATCTGGCTTGACGTGCTGCCGTTTCCGCCGCTGACTTTGATTTGAACGGTCGTCGGTTTGGCGATATCAACACTGACAGACTCACCTTGTTTGCAGGTGTAATCCTTACCGTTACAGGTAACGGTACAGGTGTATCGCATGGCATAGGTTTGTTCAAAACGAATCAAGGCAGGATTGGAAGCAACATTGATCGGGCATCCGCACCGAGGACAAGAAGCCGCTTTGTCAGATACTTCGGTACCGCATTCGGGGCATTTGATTAAAGCCATATTGATATCCTCCAATTAATAATTTGAAAAGTGTAATAAAAACAGTAACGTGTGTGTATGATGCTTATTTTTTCTGGTTAATCATCCAGAATACTGTCCCAGTCTTCGTCTTCAAAGCCCGGCACATCCTTGAACACCCATGCGCCGTCAAAGTAGCAAAAGTTGAACAGGTCTCTTAAACCTTCTGCGCCGACGGCATCTCGAATCCTTTCATACCAAGGAGAATCCGGCACATCCGATTCCTCCTCATCCTCTTTTAGTTCTTCCAGAAACTCTTTCAGGTAATCGTCGTCATCGTCATTGGAATAAGGGCATAGCTCTTCATAAATGTCGCTGTCTTTTGCGGAATACATGAATGAGAATTCACCGATGTTGCAGTAGAATTCATAAGCGACAAAAGCAGTTTGTGGAAATGTTTTTGCCAAAGCACAATATGCTTTGTCCGAATCGCGCAGATAGCCAAGACCATTCACAAACAGTTTCCCGTCCCTGAAATCATAAGAAGCACAAGAATAGTTTTCCCCGATAAAACTGCTGAGCTCTTTCAAGTCTGTCTGGTTACCGTAAAAACATGCGTAGCTGGTTACTTCACTCATAAAAACACGCCTTTCGTTTTTTTGACAATCGTCTGTAACCATTGTAACCCTCTGCCAAAGAATAGTAAATAACCAAGATATCTACGATCGTAGAGTTTCCGGACTCAGCCGATCATCTGACGATATCATAGCATACTCTTTCGACGTTTTCAGAAAAGTGTAACGAATGACGGATATTTTGTAACGAACGTATCGCAGATCGAAGTTTTTCAGTTAAGAGGTAGGTTGATGTTCATCTCTTAGCTCTTAACTCTGATCTCTGAACTGAAAAAACCGCACCGGCTCCGTTTGGAACCGATGCGGTTTTGTCAACAAAAAATCAAATCTTACACAATGCCTTCGGCGAGCATGGCGTCGGCCACCTTGCGGAAGCCCGCGATGTTCGCGCCCACGACGAAATCGTCTTCGGCGTTGTATTCTTTCGCGGCGGCGGCGATGTTGCTGTAGATGTTCTGCATGATGCCCTGCAGACGCTTGTCGACTTCTTCAAACGTCCAGCTCAGGCGGGCGGAGTTCTGGCTCATTTCGAGCGCGGAGGTCGCCACGCCGCCGGCGTTGGAGGCCTTGCCGGGGATGTAGAGGAGCTTATTGGCGCGGAACACCTCGATCGCCTTTTCGGTGCTGGGCATGTTTGCGCCTTCGCACACGGCGATGCAGCCGTTCTTGACCAGATCAAGGGCGTTTTCTTCGTCGAGCTCGTTCTGGGTCGCGCAGGGCAGCGCCACGTCGCACGGGATTTCCCACACGCGCTTGCCTTCGACGTAGACGGCTTCGGGGTGATATTCCAGATACTCTTTGATGCGGCCGCGCTTGACCTCTTTGATCTCTTTCACGGCGTCGACGTCGATGCCGTTCTTGTCGTAAACATAGCCGTTGGAGTCGGAGCAGGTCACGGGTTTGCCGCCCAGCGCAATGCACTTCTGCATGGCGTAGATGGCCACGTTGCCCGAGCCGCTGACCGCGACGGTCTTGCCCTCGAACGAGTTGCCGTGCGCCTTGAGCAGCTCTTCGGTGATGTAGCACAGGCCGTAGCCGGTGGCTTCCGTTCTGGCCAGCGAGCCGCCGAAGGGCAGCCCCTTGCCGGTGAGCACGCCTTCATACAGGCCGGTCAGGCGTTTATACTGGCCGTAAAGGTAGCCGATCTCGCGGCCGCCCACGCCGATGTCGCCGGCGGGCACGTCTTCGTCTTTACCGATGTACTTATAAAGCTCGTTCATGAAGCTCTGGCAGAAACGCATCACTTCGGCGTTGCTCTTGCCCTTGGGGTCAAAGTCCGCGCCGCCCTTACCGCCGCCGATGGGCAGGCCGGTGAGGGAGTTTTTGAAGATCTGCTCAAAGCCGAGAAACTTGAGAATGCTCAGGTTGACCGAGGGATGGAAGCGCAGGCCGCCCTTGTAGGGGCCGATGGCGCTGTTGAACTGCACGCGGTAGCCGCGGTTGACCTGCACCTTGCCGTTGTCGTCGATCCACGGAATGCGGAAGATGATCACGCGCTCCGGTTCGATGATGCGCTCAAGAAGGGACACTTCCTGATAGCGCGGGTTGGCATCGACCACGGGGCGGATGGAGTTGAGCACTTCGGTCGCAGCCTGAATGAATTCCGGCTCGTTGGGGTTCTTTTCGTTGACACGCTGAAGAATCTGGTCTACGTAATTCACAAGGAAAACTCCTTTCAAATGCTGACGCGGTTGCCGCGTCAAGGATGGAAACATTATATGCCGCCTTGCAGAAAAATGCAAGAATTTTTATTTCAAATTTCATATTTTAGTCGTTTTTCACGAAAAAAGGAACAAATTATGAAGCTTTTTCGATATTCCTGAAGGCAAACTGCCAAAACAGAAAATAATTTTGCAAGATTTCATTCATTTTCAGCGGTTGATTCATGCACGACTTTTCGCCGGTTTCACACCCGATTTTTGAACGAACTGTGAAAAAGCGCGTTTTTGTTGAAAATACACCGCAGGTGTGCTAAAATACACGGAAAGCAGCGAACTCTATGGCCTCAGCAAACAAGAAAGGAGCGCCCGCCTGCCGGGCGCACGGCTTTGTATTTATGAAAATCATCATTGTGGGCGACGGAAAGGTCGGCTTTTCTCTGGCGCAGCAGCTTTCCAAAGAAGATCATGACGTCGTCATCATTGACAACAACGCCAAGGTGCTGGCCGACGCGCTGGATAAGCTGGACGTCATGGTGGTGGAAGGCAACGGCGCGAGCCTGAAAACGCAAAAACAGGCCGGCGTTGCCAACGGCGATCTGCTCATTGCCGCCACCTCGTCGGATGAGATCAACCTGCTCAGCTGCATCATCGCCAACAAGCTCGGCTGCCGGCACGCGATCTCCCGCCTGCGCAACCCCGAATACACCGAACAGCTCTCGTTCCTGCACGACGAGCTGGGGCTTTCCATGACCGTCAACCCGGAGCTGGCCAGCGCGCGCGAAATGTTCGGCATTCTGCAGTTCCCCTCGTTCCTCAAGCGCGACACCTTCGCCAAGGGGCGCGTGGAGCTTGTCAGCATCCGGCTGAAAAGCGACAGCGAGCTCATCGGCAAATCGCTCGAAAAAGCGGCGGGCACGCTGCTCAAAAAGGCGCTTGTCTGCGCCGTGGAACGCAAGGGCGAGATCATCGTGCCCAACGGCAGCTTTGTGTTTGAAGAGGACGACACGCTTTCCGTGACCGCGCCGCGCAACGAGCTGGCCAAGCTCATCAAAAAGCTGCACATCGAAAAGCACAAGATCCGTTCGGTCATGATCATCGGCGGCAGCCGCATGGCCATGTATCTGGCGCAGGATCTCATCCGCAGCGGCGTGAGCGTGAAGATCATTGAAATCGACGAAGCCCGCTGTATGGAGCTGGCCGACAAGCTGCCCGACGCCATCATCATCCACGGCGACGGCACCAGTCAGGAGCTGCTGCTCGAGGAGGGCATCGACAACACCGACGCGGTCGTGTCGCTGGCGGATATCGATGAAGAAAACATCATCATCACCATGTACGCCAACACCCGCGGCGTGTTCAAAACCATCACCAAGATCAACCGCACCGAATACAGCTCGCTCTTCGGCAGCAAGGGGCTCGGCTCCATCATCAGCCCCAAGCAGCTCACCACCAACGCCATCGTGCGCTACGTGCGCGCCATGGGCAACACCACGGGCGGTCAGGTGCTGGCACTGCACCGCATCGTGGAGGATAAGGTCGAGGCGCTGGAATTCTTTGCCGACGAAAGGACCGAAAACCTCGGCATCCCGCTTTCGCAGCTCAATCTGCGCAGCGGCATCCTCATCGCCTGCCTGAACCGTTCGGGGCAGATCATTATCCCGGGCGGCAGCGACTGTATCAACGCAGGCGACACCGTGATCGTCATCGCCAAGGCGGAGCGGGTTTTGAAAAACCTGAACGATATTTTTGAGAGTGAGTTCTGATGAATTATATTGTTGTTCTGAATTACATCGGCAATATGATGCGCATCGAGGCCGCCGCCATGCTGCCCGGTTTTCTCATTTCGCTTTACAAGCATGAGCACCGGTCGGCCTATGCGTTTTTTCTCACCATCGTTTTTCTGGCGGCGATCGGCAGCGTGCTGGCCTCTCTGCGCGCCAAACGCAAGGAGATCTCCCACCGCGAGGGCTTTGCCATCGTGGGCGTTTCGTGGATCCTGCTTTCGCTGTTCGGCGCCGTGCCGCTGTTTTTGAGCGGCGAAGGGCAGTTGAGCAGCTATATGGACTGCTTTTTTGAGATCGCCTCCGGCTTCACCACAACGGGCGCGAGCATCCTCACCGACATCGAGGCGCTGCCCATGGGCATTCTCTATTGGCGCAGCTTCACCCACTGGCTGGGCGGTATGGGCATTTTGGTGTTCATGCTGGCCATCATGCCCTCAAGCGGCACGGGCGGCTCCATCAAGATTCTGCGCGCCGAAAGCCCCGGCCCCATCGTGGGCAAGCTGGTGCCCAAAATGCGCGACACGGCCAAGATCCTCTATCTGATGTATATTTTCCTGACCGTGCTGGAGGTCGTCTTTTTGCTGTGTGGCGGCATGCCGCTGTTCGACAGCCTTCTGCACACCTTCGGCACCGCGGGTACCGGCGGCTTTTCCATCAAGGGCGACAGCATCGCCGCCTATGACAGCGCCTATGTCGACGGCGTCATCGGCGTGTTCATGCTGCTCTTCGGCGTGAACTTCAACGTCTATTACCTGCTGCTCACCCG
>CAMJHI010000176.1 GCA_946405475.1 uncultured Clostridia bacterium | reverse complement strand
TGTGAAGGTCGATCCCATGGGCACCCTCATCGGCGTGGGCAACGGCACGGCGGTCGTTACGGCGACCACCCGCAGCGGCCTGACCAGACAGATCACCGTTTCGGTCACCGGCGGCAAGCCCGTGACCGGCATCAGCGTTAAATTTGCTCGCCCCGACGGCGTTCCGACCGACGTGGAGGACACCATCCGCGTGCAGAAGGGCGAGGCTTACGGCGTGTTCGTCACGGTTCAGCCTTCTGACGCGAGCAACCTGACCTATACGATTTCTTCCGACCGGCCGGAGGTCGTGACCGTGTCGAACGACGGCACTTACTGGACGGCGGTCGGCGGCGGTACGGCGGCGCTCACCGTAGCGTCTGTATCCAACCCCGAGATCCGGCGCGTTATTCACATTTCGGTCTATGCGCCGGGCGAAGTGGTCGGCGCCGATCTGTATCACGTCGGCGATCAGGTCACGTTCGGCTCCTATCCGCAAACCAAGGTGACGGATGAGGCGCTCCTTGCCGCGCTGGATCAGGCGCAGGCCGCCGTTGCGTGGAGCTCTTACGGCTACGGCGCGGCGCTCGGCTCTTCGTCGGATTCCACCACCGATTTTATGTTCTACAAAGATCTTGAGCTTGACGGCGCAAAATACCGCGCGGTTCTGTTCAACGCCTACCGGCCGACCTCGGCGGGCGGCGAAGCGCCAGCGGCCGAGCGCGCCTATCAGTATCAGAACGGCTACGCGGCCAACGAGATCTATTATTTCAAATATGAGCCGCTGGTGTGGCGCGTGCTCGACCCGGCGAGCGGCTATATGGTCTGCTCGAAGGTGATCGACAGTCAGGCGTTCCACGAGTTCGGCGCCGCTTCCGCGTCGGGCAGTACGTCCGACTGGTCGGGCAGCACGCTGCGCAGTTGGCTGAATATTTATGATAACGGCTTTTTCTGCACCGCGTTTTCCGATGAGGAACAGGGGCAGATCATTGACCCCGAAACGCAGGCGGGGCTGGCGGGCGACCCCATTGCCCTGATGACCGCGGCCGACAGCGTCAATGCCGATTTCGGCTTTGACGAAAACGCCGCCTCGGCCGACGCCGCCCGCGTCTTGCCGGCTACCGATTACGCGAAATGTCAGGGCGTTTTTGTGCCGGCCTCCGGGCAAAACGGCAGCGCAGGCTGGTGGCTCAACGCCCCCACGCAGGCTACGCGCGCCGGCATCGTCAGCGCTGACGGGCGCTGCCATTCGGATTATGCGGTTCAGCTCAACAACGTCGGCGTTGTGCCCGCGCTTCACATCAACACGGTCGGCGTGGCGGTCGACCGCGTGGAGCTTTCGCTTGCCGAAACCGTCAAAACGGTTTATGAGATCGGCGAGGAGCTTGATCTCAGCGGCGTGGGCGTGTCGGCGTATTATTCCAACTGCTCCGGCAAATCGGTCTCGCTTGACGAGTGCTCCGTCACCAACTGGAGCTCGGCCATGGCGGGCGAACGCTCGGTCGTGATCAAGTATTACGGCAAATCCGTCGCCTTCAAGGTCACGGTGGTCAAAAGCCTGAACGGCATTGAGCTCACGCCGCCGCGCAAGCTGACCTATGTGGTCGGGGAATCGCTGGATCTGGGCGGTCTCGCCGTTCGCGCAACCTACACCGACGGCTCTTCGTCGGCGCTTTACAGCTCAAGCTACACGGTCAGCCCGTTTGATTCTTCCACGCCCGGGCAGAAAGAGATCGTGATCCGCTATCAGGATTATTCCGCTTCCTTTACGGTCACGGTCAAAGCCGTTTCGCAGCTCATCGTCACGCCGCCGACGCAGGTGGCCGTTCAGCCGGGTCAGCCGCTGGATCTTTCCGGCCTTTCGATCCGCGCCGTGTATGAGGACGGTTCGTCCGAAACGCTGAGCAGCTCGGCTTATTCGGTCAGCGTGCCCGATCTTTCCACCCCCGGCGAAAAAACGGTCACGATCCGCTTTTTCGGCTACAGCGCTTCGTTTACGGTGCGCGTGAAGGCAATTGAAAAGCTGGTCGTTGTGCCGCCGACGAAAACGACTTACTTTGTCGGCGAATCGCTTGATCTGACCGGGTTGGCCGTTTCGGTTCAGTATGACGACGGCGAAACGGTCGCGCTTCAGCCGTCGGACTACAGCCTCAGCGCGTTCGATCCCGCGCAGACGGGGCAGCAGAGCATAACGGCGTCTTACCAGAACCTCACAGCTTCGTTCACGGTCACGGTGAACGCCGTTGCGCTCAAATCGCTCCGCATCACGAAACAGCCGAACAAAAAGCTCTACGCCGTCGGCGACGCGCTGGATACCACCGGCCTGACGCTGGAGGCGACGTATACGAACGGCACGAAAAAGACCGTCAAAAGCGGCTTCACCGCTTCGGCCGACCTGCGCTCGCTTGGGCGCAAAACCGTGACCGTTCAGTTCACCGAAAACGGCGTTACGAAGAGCGCTTCCTACGAGGTCACGGTGGAGCTGGCGCCCGATACCGAGATCAAAATTCTCGGCTTCACCGCCGCCCGCACCGTCGATTATAAAACGACCGTCACGTTCCACTATGAAGCGAAGAACGTCTATGAGGGCAGCAAGGTCCACTGGTTCATCAACGGGCAGGACAGGGGCACGAACGAAAGCATCCGCATCGACAAGGCCACGGCGAAATATACGGTTCAGATCAAGCTCATCGCTTCCGACGGCACGACCGTGCTGAAGGAAAGCGAAGTGGAAACGGTCAACGTCAAGACCGGGTTCTTCGCCAAATTCGTCGCCTTTTTCAAGGGGATCTTCCGCATGCTCCCGGTCATCGACCAAAAGTAACGTCAAGAGGGATTTGCATGAAGCCTTCCGAACAGGATCCGTCTGATTTTGTCGTTTACCGCGATGAGCGTTTCACGCTCGGGCAGGTGGCTGGGCAGCCTTACCTGATCGCTGACGGCGTGCGGCTCACGCTTTCCTGTCACCCGTATGAGCCGTGCCTGTACATCACCGACGCAAACGGGTGCCTTACGGCGGTGCGCAACGCCTTTGACCCGGCTGTGGTGTTGGCGCAGCTCGGTCGGGGGGAACCGGTCAGGTCGATCACCGGCCGCGAATATGACGCTGTTTCCTTTTGCCTTATGGTCGCCTTTGCGGCGGGCAGGGGGACGATCGGCATCGACGACGCGGAACGGGTGTTCGGCTGTCAGAAGGAGCCTGCCGCGCCCCAACAAAAAGACAACGCACACAGCGAGCGCTTCCTTGTATCGGCCGGTGACGGCGATGAGGATGATGATCGCGTGATCGAAAGCGATCCGCTTTTTGAAGTCCTTGCGGCATATCCCGACCTTGCCGTCGATTACGCGCTTGTGCAAAGCCGATCGCCGCATGACGGTTACCGTTCGCATCTGCGGGCGCTCGGCTGCGCCTGCCGCTGGCTTTTCGCATCGGATGATGAGGAAGAACCGTGGCGATACGACCTGAATAAGGCGCACGGCAGCTTGATGGAGGCGGCGTCCTTTTTTACCGCCCGCGGCTCCGTCGGCTCGCTGACTTATCGCACCGCGTTTTTGTCGCCGCCTTATCCGCAGGGCTATACCGAACGGGATTATGAGCGGGTCAATGCCGCGCTGTTCCCCAACGGTACAGACGCGCTCGAGGTGGTAGTTTGGAACACCGACTGGTCGGATTATTTTGACTCAGGCCATGAGTGGTGGGGCACGCTGTGCGCCACTGTTTATGATAAAACGGTCGACCGTACCGTCGTCATACTGGCGTCGGCAACGGATTGATCTGATGAAAAAAAGCTGATTATTTCAATGATTGAGGAGGAAAACAAATTGCTGAACATCAACAAAACCATGCAGGATCAAACCGCCGTTTTCACGCTGGAGGGACGGCTGGACACCACGACCGCGCCCGAGCTTGAGAGCGCTGTGAAAGAAACGCTCCCCTGGCTGACGGAGCTGGTCTTTGATTTTGCCGCACTTGCTTACATTTCTTCCGCCGGTCTGCGCGTGCTGCTCGCGGCGCAGAAGGCTATGAACGCACAGGGTAAAATGACGATCAAAAACGTCAACGACGTCATTATGGAAATCTTTGAAGTCACCGGCTTTTCCGAGATCCTGACGATCGAATGATCGCCTTTGGCTGGAGAGGAGTTTTCACACTTGACAGACAGTTCCCGCCGCATTGATTTACATATGCACACCACCGTTTCCGACGGCACCGACACGCCGCCGGAGATTTTGCAGAACGTGAAAGCGGCCGGTATCCGCATTTTTTCCGTGACCGATCATGACGCGATGAAAGCCGGTGCGATCATTTGCCCCCTTCTTCAGACGGACGATCCCGCATTTATTCCCGGCATCGAGTTTTCGTGCCGCGACGAGCAGGGGAAATATCACATCCTCGGCTACGGCTACGACTTGAACGCCGCATCGATGCAAGCTGTTGTGGCGCACGGCCACAGCCTGCGCATGAAGAAGGTCAGGGCGCGGCTGGATTTTTTGCAAACGGAATTCGGCTTCACCTTTCCGCCGGAGGAGGTCGAGGCGCTACTGGCGCTGGACAACCCCGGCAAGCCGCATATCGGTCAGTTGATGATGCGGCACGGTTATGCCTCGTCCATCAGTCAGGCGATTCAGGACTATTTGGATCAGCTTCAGCTCGAATCGGAATACGTTCGGCCGGAGGAGGCAATCGCCGCCATTCTCGCCGGCGGCGGGGTGCCCGTGCTCGCGCATCCGTTCTACGGCAGCGGCGACGAGCAGATTTTGGGGCAGGACATGGAGCAGCGGCTCCACCGTCTGATGGATTTCGGCCTGCAGGGGCTGGAAGCCTATTATGCCGGCTTTTCCGGAAAGCTGCGGGCGGAAGCGGTCGAGCTGGCCGAACGGTTCGGGCTGTTCACCACGGTGGGCAGCGACTACCACGGCAGGAATAAGCTTGTCGGGCTGGGCGACGCCGTTCTGGACGGCTGTGATGAAATTCCGCAGGGGTTGCAGCGGTTTCTGGAGGTGTTTGGGCTTTGAACCTGTTTCCGTTTGATACACGCGACAAAAAACCAAAGCTTTATCATCTTCTCACCTTAACGGGCGTTGTTCTTGGTGTTGTCGCTGC